>JAVFAP010000241.1:0-6457 GCA_034002445.1 bacterium
CATTTTTGCTATTTTGTGTCCAGCCCATGGTGGGGAAAATGATCCTGCCCCTGTTGGGGGGCGCCCCGGCGGTGTGGAATACCTGCCTGCTTTTTTTTCAGGCCGTGCTCCTGTTGGGATATCTATATGCCTACCTGAGTTCGCGCTGGCTGCCTGTGCGGGTGCAAGTGCTGATCCAGGGGATCCTGATCGCCCTGGCGGTCTGGGTGCAGCCCATCCGAATCGAGCCCACGCTGGCGGCTGTCAGCAGTGCATCGCCTATCACAAGTGTGCTGTTGCTTTTACTCTGGGGGGTGGGGTTGCCCTTCCTGGTGCTGTCCACCATGTCGCCCCTGCTGCAACGGTGGTTTCATGCCAGCCGACATGCGGAATCTGGCGATCCCTATTTTTTGTATTCCGCCAGCAACCTTGGCAGTTTAATTGCCCTGTTGGGCTATCCGTTTTTGATCGAGCCCTTTTTGCGGCTCTCCAGCCAAAGCCACCTCTGGCGGCTGGGCTATGCTGTCTTGGGCGGGCTGGTGCTGGCTTGCCTCTTTTTGTTCTACAAGCAGGAGGAAACTCAGGAAGCGTTCCAGCAGGAATCGGGCCCGGTGGCCAACCCAATTCAATGGAAAACCCGTCTCCATTGGGTTCTCCTTTCCCTGGTCCCTTCTGGCCTGCTGTTGGCGGTAACCAATTACCTCACCCGTGACCTCTCGCCCATCCCCTTGTTGTGGGTGGTGCCGCTGGCGTTGTACATCGGATCGTTCGCGATTGTCTTTGCCCGTACCCCGCTCTTTTCTCACGAGACCATGCTGCGCTGGCAGCCCTTTTTCCTGCTGCCGCCCCTCGCTTTGTATTTTTTACCGGGGAAAAATAGCCTTTGGTTGGAACTGCCCATTCAACTCGTCGCCTTCTTCGTCCATACGATGGTTTGTCATGGCGAACTGGTGCGTCATCGGCCTCATCCACAGCGTTTGACCGATTTCTATCTCTGGATTGCGGTTGGCGGTGTCCTAGGCGGGGCTTTTGTAACGCTGCTGGCCCCGGTGGTGTTCACCACTGTGTTGGAGTTCTTCCTGCTCTATCTGGCGGTCATGGCCTTGCGGCCCCCCATGCCGCGGCATAAGCCGTTGCGCTTCATGCAATGGGTCTATATCTTCGCGGGGATGATCACCCTGCTGGTAGCGGGAATGGCGACGCGGGATATGGTTATCATCATCACTGTTTCGACTATCGCGGTTGTGGGGGGGGTGGCGTTGCTGGGCTGGATTCTCCTTCGTCGGGGTAGTCAGCCCTGGCATGTGGCGGGATCTGCGGCGGTTTTGATGGGTCTATTGTTGCTTGTGTTTTCACCGCGGATTCTTTTTCAAGACCGCAGTTTTTTTGGCCCTGTCCGGGTTATGCATAACGAGTTGCGCCAACTGCGGATCTTGATGCACGGTGTGACGATCCATGGCGCGCAGAGCGAGGATTCCGTCATTGCGCGGGAACCGCTGACCTACTTTCATCCCACCGGGCCCTTTGGGACGATCTATTCTATGATCCCTGCTCCGCCGGGGCGGCGCTCGGTTGGCATTGTCGGGTTGGGGACGGGCTCGCTGGTGATGTATGGGCAGGAAGGAGACCACTTTACCTTTTACGAAATCGATCCCCTGATCGCCCGTATTGCACAGGAAGAAGCCCTCTTCACGTATCTAACCCTGGCGCGGTGCCAATGGCGCATTGTTCTGGGGGATGCCCGCCTTTCCCTGAGCCGGGAAGACGAACCGCGCTTCGATTGGCTGGTGTTGGATGCGTTTAGTTCCGATTCCATTCCCAGCCATTTGCTGACCCGTGAAGCGATGCAGGTTTATAAAGACAAAGTGAAACCGGGTGGCGGGGTGGCCTTTCATATCACCAATTATTACTTGGATTTGCGCCCTGTGCTGGCCGCCTTAATTACCGATGTGGGCTGGGTGGGCTATGTCCGGTCCGACCTGCGCCGGGTGGAGAGTCCGGAGCGTTACATTTCTTCCTCCACCTGGGTGGTTGCCGCCGCCAGCCTAGACCTGCTTGTCAAAGTGGCGAACGATCCGGGGTGGGTTCCTCTGGACCGGCTCCCGTCCATTCCCGTTTGGACCGATGATTATTCTAACCTGGCTCGAGTGATTGAGTGGCCCTGGTCCCGTTGAAATCATGCGCAAGTGAGTGAAATGATTCAGCTGTTCTTGCGTATACAACCAAGCATATTCAACCGGTGGAGATTGGTTTGGTTGATTTAATTGATTTTTTACCTGTTCCACGGTTTAATATCTCACAACAAATATAAAGGGGATCATTATGACGCTACGCTGGAATTGGTTTTTCTTCATCGTTTTGGGCTTGGTTGTGCTGGGCTTGGCGGGGTGTGGGAAACCGCCGGTGCAACCATCTACAGAAGGGGGCATTGTTTACAATCCCGCCTCGGATCCCCTGGTCAATCCCCCCTCGCTCTTTGAACCAGCGCCTGCTGATCGTTCCCAAATCGATACCGAGGGCACGCTCTACTTGAACTTGGATGGCAGCCCCCAAAACTTGAATCCCATTTTTGCCTCCTCCGGCTATGAAATGCGGATTCTCAGCGCGTTGTATGAAGGGCCCTTCACCTTCGACGCCTCCATGGAATGGAAGATCAATCCTGTCTGGGTCGAGAGTTATGAGGAAGCGCCGGATCACCTCAGCGCGACGATGAAACTCAAACCCGGCTTGAAATGGCATGATGGGCAGCCTGTGACCGCTCATGATATTGTTTTTTCCTGGCAGGTCATTTGTGATGACCGCGTGCCCTGCCCTGCCGTCAAGGTGGGGACCATGGATGTGGTGGATTGTGTCGCGGTCGATGACCTGACTGTTAAATATGTCCACAAAGCGGCGGTTGCGACGGCGAAGTGGAATATTCAGTTCCCCATCATCCCCAAGCATCTCTATGAAAAAGAACGGGAAACCAATCCCGATCTCAAAACCGGGGATTACTACACCAATCTCAATCGGTATCCCGTGGGTTCGGGGATGTATACCCTGAAAGAATGGGTGGCGAACGAGCGCATTGTCTTGGAACGGTGGGAAGACTATCCTGGGCCCAAGCCGAATTTCAAGACCATTGTCTTTCGCCTGATCCCCGATCCCAACGCGCAACTGCTCGCGTTCGAAAAAGAGGATTTGGATTGCGTTCTGCTGAATGGCGAGCAATTCGCCCAGCAAACCACCACCTCCGAAGCCTTCAAGAAAATCGGCTATAAAATCATGGCAAGCGAATGGTCGTATGGCTATATCGGCTGGAATATGGATGGCAGCAATCCCTTCTTCCAGGATAAACGGGTGCGGATCGCGATGACCCATGCCCTGAATATCCCCCTGATTCTCGATAAGGTTTACTACAATTTGACCGAACCGTGTGTCGGGATTTATCATAAAGATTCATGGATGTACAACCCGGCTGTGGTGCCATTGCCATTCGACCTGGAAAAAACCAAGCAGTTACTGGATGAGGCCGGGTGGCTTACCGATACCCAGGATGGCTGGCGCTATAAGGAGATCGATGGCCAGCGTATCCGCTTTTCCTTCACCATGTCGATTCCGCAAGGCGCAGGCACATCGGTCAAGATCGCCAATTATTTCCAGGATGATTTGAGGAGTATTGGTGTGGAAATGAAAACCCGGACCATCGAATGGGCGACCTATATGCAGCAAGTGCAAAAGCACGAGTTCGAAGCCTGCGTTGCCGCGTGGGGGACCGGCACCGATCCCGATACCGGTTGGAACCTCTGGCGGACCGAAGAGTATGAGGTCGGCCGCAACTATGGCGGCTATTCCAATCCCCGTGTGGATGAACTGTTTGAACTGGGCCGAAAAGAATTTGACCGGGTACAGCGGGCAAAGATTTACCAGGAGATCCACAAAATTATTTATGAAGATCAGCCCTACACCTTTATCGCCTACCGCCCCAGCTTGTTTGCGATCAATCAGCGGATTCAGGGCGTGCAAACCAGTCCACGGGGCATCTTTGATTTCGATCCCGGTTACACCAAGTGGTGGACTAGGCCGGTAACGGCAAACTAGGCCGATGCTGACCTACGCGCTGCGCCGCATCCTGATTGCGGTCCCCACGCTGTTTGGGATTACCCTGGTGTCATTTTTTATGATCACCCTGGCACCGGGCGACCCGGCCAGCATGCAGGCCGATCAAATTCAGGACACGCGCATGTCCATCCGCGTATACGAACAATTGCGCGAATACTATGGCTTGGATCAGCCACTTCCTGTCCGGTACTGGGAGTGGCTGAAACGCCTGGTCACCCTGGATTTCGGGCAATCGATGACCCCCGATTCGCGCAAGGTGACGGCCAAGATTGCGGAACGCCTGCCAGCGACCCTCTCGCTGGCGCTGCTTTCGCTGGTTCTCGGTTTTGCCTTGGCGATTCCCATCGGCATTCTGTCTGGTGCCCGTCGCAACGGCTGGTTTGATACCTTGTCCAGTACGGTGTTGTATGCCTTGTATGCTATTCCCAGTTATGTCATGGCGATCCCGCTGATCCTCTGGTTCAGCATCAAGTGGGATCTCTTACCCTTCCAAGGGATGCGGTCCGATCACTTTGAGCAACTTTCTCCCCTGGCGCAAGCGGGGGATTTGGCCAGCCATTTTATCCTGATCACCTTTTGTTTTACCTATGGCGCGCTGGCCTATCAGTCCCGCTTTGTGCGGCAAAACTTGCTGGAAGTCTTCCAGCAAGATTATATTGTTACCGCCAGGGCGAAGGGGGTGAGCGAATCCACCGTGGTTCTCAAACACGCCTTCCGCAATACGCTGATCCCCCTTGTTACACTGTTTGGGCTGTCCTTGCCCCAGATTTTGGGGGGATCCGTGATTTTGGAGGTCATGTTCAACTGGCCTGGAATTGGCCGCTTGTTCTTTGAGAGTATCTTGCAGCGCGATTACCCCACCATCATGGCGCTCTCGTTTATCACGGCAGTCTTGGTTCTGCTGGGGACGTTGCTGGCCGATCTGGCCTACGGGCTGGTGGATCCGAGGGTGCGCTATGAGTGAACTCTCCCAGACGCAATCTCCAGACCGTGTATTGGGCCGCTCCATCGGGAGGATGGCGTGGGAGCGCTTCCGCAAAAATCCTCGGGGAATGGTGGGCCTCTGCTTCATCCTGCTGATGCTGGCACTGGCGTTCTTCAGCCCCCTGCTGGCCAACCGGCAGCCGATCATATGCAAGTATCAGGGAGCATGGTATTTCCCTGGAGTCGTGGATGTAATCCACAATATTCCGTTCGCTTCCCTCGTTATTCTAAAATCTCCCCCCTTCAGCCGGGCGACGTTCAATGCCGCTCAGGATTTATCCCCAGAAGAATTCGCTATCTGGCCCTTGGTCCCCTATGGCCCCAAAGAGACCTCCGGCCGTACCCTCGCCCCTCCCTGCCGGGAGCATTGGCTGGGGACCGATCAAAATGGACGGGATGTGCTGGCCCGCATGATCTACGGCTGCATTGTCTCCATTCAGGTGGGGATCATCTCCATGGGGATCGCGACTTTGATTGGTGTGATTCTGGGGGCGGTTGCGGGATTTTGGGGCGGCTGGATCGATATCCTCATCTCTCGTTTTATCGAGATTGTACAGTGTTTCCCGACCTTTTTCTTGATTCTGGCAATTTTGGCATGGCTGGAACCCAGCATCGTCAATGTCATGGTGGTGATCGGCCTGACCAGCTGGACCTCCATCGCCCGCTATACCCGAGGCGAGTTTATCCGCCTGCTGGGCCAGGAGTATGTGCTGGCGACCCGGGCTTTGGGCTGTCACCCGGAACGGATAATGTTCAAACATATTTTGCCGAACGCCATCGCGCCGGTTTTGGTGACGGTGACCTTTGGGATCGCGGCGGCCATCTTGTCCGAAGCCGGTCTTTCGTGGCTGGGCTTTGGAGTTCAGCAGCCCGATCCCTCGTGGGGCAATATTCTGCGTGATGCCTACGACCATCTGCGCTCCGCGCCCCACTTGGTCTATCCGCCCTGTATCGCCATCTTTTTGGCGGTGTTGAGTTATAATTTGGTTGGCGACGCCCTTCGGGACGCCATCGATCCCCGGATTTCACGGGAAACCTGATTTGCTTTGAATTACCAAGACAGCCGGGCATTTTTACGAGAGGTACATTGGAATGCCCATGTTGATTGTTGACCCACTGGAGTGGCCGGCTCGTTTTGTTGTCCCTGGGGATTCGATCCATGCTTATGCATGGATCGCCCGGGGGATGGGGATGCAGCTGGAGGAGTACGTGGTTTGGCACCCTCAACGGGAACGGCTTGACGAACCGTTTCCCCTCCAAGCGGTGGTTATCGCGGGGTCTCTAGCCTCCGCCTATGATCGCGAGCCATGGATTCGTGCATTATCCCGACACATTCAAGACTGGGCTGAGCGATCAGTACCCATGCTGGGGATCTGCTTCGGCAATCAGTTGA
>JAVFAP010000242.1:0-6436 GCA_034002445.1 bacterium
ATTCGCGGGCGTTTCGGCCACCGGATGGATCGAAGAGTTACTCCAACGGCTGAACGGCAATACACCGTTTACGGAACTGGATCCTCCGGATGGTTTTCAAGGTACCTTGCGCCCGTATCAAGTTAGGGGCTATTCCTGGCTGCATTTTATCCAGCAATGGGGCTTGGGCGCCTGCCTCGCCGATGATATGGGATTGGGCAAGACGATCCAGACCCTGGCCCTGATCCTAAAGAATTGGGATCCCCAGCACCCTCGCCCAGTGCTTTTGATCTGCCCGACTTCCGTCGTCGGAAACTGGCAAAAGGAAGCCGCCCGCTTCACCCCGGATCTGCCCCTCTTAATCCACCATGGCAGCACCCGCAAGAAGGGAGTGGCTTTTCAAAAGCAAGTGGAAAACCAGGCGATCGTGCTCTCCAGTTATTCCCTTCTCTTTCGGGATTATGATCTTTTCCGCACCATCCCATGGCATGGGATCATCCTGGATGAAGCCCAGAACATCAAGAATCCAGAATCCAAACAATCGAAGGCGGCGCGGACACTCCCAGCCGATTACCGGATCGCCCTCACCGGGACTCCGGTGGAAAACAATGTAGGCGATCTGTGGCCACTGATGGATTTTCTCAATCCGGGTTTCTTGGGAAGCCAAACAGAATTTAAACGGGCGTTCTACCTTCCAATCCAGACCTCTCGGCAACCCGAGGCAATGCAGCTATTAAAACAGGTCACCACTCCCTTCATCTTACGCCGGTTGAAAACAGATAAGAGCATCATCCAAGATCTTCCCGAGAAGATGGAAATGAAGGTGTACTGCAATTTAACCAAAGAGCAAGCCTCGCTCTACCAGGCTGTAGTGAACGACGCCGAAAGTGCTTTGCGTTCCGCCGAGGGAATCCAGCGGAAAGGGCTTGTGTTAGCCACCATTACCAAACTCAAGCAGATATGCAACCATCCCACCCACTTTGCCGGGGATCATTCCGCCATCCCCAACCGGTCGGGTAAGTTGGCGCGGTTGACCGAAATGGTGGAAGAAATCCTGGAAGTCGGAGACCGGGCCTTGCTCTTCACCCAGTTTACGGAGATGGGACTGATTCTGCAATCGTACCTGCAAGAGCAGTTTGGACAGGAAACGTTCTTCCTGCATGGCGGCATCGTCAAAAAGAAACGGGATAAAATGGTGGAACGGTTTCAAAGCCCAAACGGCCCGCCACTCTTTATTTTGTCCCTGAAAGCGGGGGGAACCGGCTTGAATCTGACAAACGCCACCCATGTCTTCCATTTCGACCGCTGGTGGAATCCCTCGGTGGAAAACCAGGCCACCGACCGTGCGTTTCGGATTGGCCAGACCAAACAGGTGCAAGTCCATAAATTTCTATGCATTGGGACGCTGGAAGAACGGATTGACGCCATGATCGAAAGTAAAAAAGAAATTGCGGAGAGTGTGGTCGGAACGGGCGAAAATTGGCTGACCGAACTATCAACAGAAGAATTGAAAGCCCTCTTTCAACTCAGTAAGGATGCCGTAGCGGACTAATCCGCGGATGGAAGAATACACGATGACACGAAGACGCTATTCTCGTTATGATTATTATTTCCCCCCTTCCACGCCCCGCGAGGCGAAGGGGGGGATCAGAGCCCAAAACCAGCGAGGCACGTTTGGAACCAGTTGGTGGGCAAAACGATGGATTGGAGTGCTGGAGAGTTTCCATATCGGCGCCCGACTGAACCGGGGCCGCAGTTATGCCCGCCAAGGCCAAGTCACGGCGATCCATGTGGACAAGGGCATCATCAAAGCCTCTGTTCAAGGCTCCAGGGCAAAACCTTACACGGTCATGATCAAACTCAACCCATTCAACAAAGAACAATGGAATACCGTGGTAGAAGAATTAAAATCCCAGCCTCTTTTTACCGCCAAACTGCTGGCTGGGGATATGCCCCAAGATATCGAAGAGGTTTTCAAAAAACGAAATTTGTCCCTGTTTCCCGAGAAATACAACGATATGCACACTCAGTGTTCCTGCCCGGATTGGTCCAATCCCTGCAAGCATATTGCCGCCGTATATTATTTGCTGGGGGAAGAATTCGACCGGGATCCGTTTCTTCTCTTCAAACTCCGGGGGATGGACCGGGATGAGCTGCTGGCAACCCTCTCCCAATCAGCCTTGACCTCTGCCTCGCTCGAAGAGGTGGACATCCCGCCTGCCCTACCCCCCGAGCCGCTGACCGCGGATGGGACTCCATTCTGGCAAGGCCTGCCTGTGACAAATGATCTGTTTGGCGAAGTGGAACTTCCCACTCTTCCCGCCGCGATCCCCAAGCAGTTGGGGCCATTCCCATACTGGCGTGGTTCCCTTCCCTTCATCCCGCTGATGGAGATCATCTACACCTACGTAGCGGAAGATGGGTTGAAATCCTTCTTAGGGGAGCTGGATCAAGAAGCAGAGGAGGCCTGATTTCGCATCCCATAACCGATCACGATCAAAGAAAATCAAAGCCGAGGCACTGTCCACCCTGCCTCGGCTTTGTTTGTTCCGGTCATTTCCTTCCGGCATGGCACCAGAAGGTGAAGTTATTGCACTTCGATTTGCTTGGATTCCGATTGCCCATGGATCCGGGTATCGTACATACATTCAGCATGGATGGGCGGATACTGGTAGCGTCCAGGTGTGACCGCGCGAACGATGTAATAGAAGTAATGCTCGCCTTTCTCCAGCCGGTCGAATGCCAATACCACCCGGTCATCGCGGATTTCCAGATGCGAGGGCGACACAGCGTTTTCCATCGGGACTTGCGGCATATCCGCGGCGTTGAGGCGGGGATTTTCGACTTCAAACCCTGCCGGGAGCAGATCGGCCACGATGATATTTTCGGTCGGCTGATCGCATTCCAAATGAATCGCCACGACATAGGTATCCCCCTGACGGAATGTGGTCTGCGCGGTAAATTCTTTGCCAACCAAGAATTCGCGTTTTACTGCCAAACCTTCGTACACCGCTTCGGTGGTGGCATCCGTGGGAATCCCATAGGCGGTCACACTAATATACACCTGGCTGGCCCCGCTGTTGGTTATGGTATACGACACATCCTCTCCTTGAGCCTTTGTGGTATAGACCGCCACGCCGGCAATGGATTCGGTCCCGCTGGAGGAGGTGATCTCCGCCTTGGCGGACGCGATCCCTTCGGCGAGGTCCGAGAGATAGCCCCCTAGCGCAGTTACAACAAACGCCGTTTCCTGCGTGGTCCCATAGCGGTTATGTTCCAGGAAGGTAATCAGTTTTTCCGCCAATGCGCCCATGGTTTTTTGATCTCCACCAATCTGCCGTAACGCCATCAGTTCCACAGCGGAGTTGCGGATTTCAGAGTTGAAGCAATCGCCCTGCTGCCGATCGTTGAAGGGCTGTTTGGGAGCTTTGGAGAGATAAAACTCCACCCGCTGCTTGTCCTTGGTGTTGAGCGCCAAAGCCGCCGCCAGCAGATAGCGGCTGGAAGCGGGGATGGGGATTTCATCAAAGCGCTGAATCTGCTCCAACGCTTCACCATCCCCACTCAGAGCCAAGGCATAGAGCGCATAGGCGCGGAGATAGAGGTTGGATTGGGAAGAATCGCTCCAATCCTGGCTGAGGATTCGGAGATAAGATTTCAGCGCCTCGTAGTTTGTATCGGGAATCTCAAACTCGCGCTCCGCCTTCACCAAGGTCAGGAAATGGAAAGCATAAACCGAGCCATAGGGCGAGGGCTGCGAAGCCCCGGGCCAGAAGCCCAGACCGCCAGACATGGTCTGCATGGCAAACAGGCGGTCAATGCCGATGCGCAAAAATTCATCCAGGCGGGTATCCGCCAGGGCGGTCTGCATCAAATCCGCGTTTTTACGCAGCAGGTACATCGGCATCAGTTTTGAGACCGTTTGCTCGATGCATCCATAGGGGTAACCAATGAGAAACGCCAACGCATCTTGAACGCGGACCAGGGGATTGGCACTGACTGTCAGAAGCAGTTTGTTATCGGGGTCGGGCACCATGTCCTGGGTGCCGATCGTCACCTTTTCTCCTGGCTTGACGCTCAGCAAACGGTGCCGGGATTGCCACGCCGAGGGGGGATAGACCGGGAGGGGCAAATCTTCCCGCAGTTGTTCCAGCACCACCCCGCTGGCATCCATGATATCCGCAACCCATTGCAGATGGGCCTGGCCGATCCCCGATTCGGCGGTCAGGGTTGTGGTGAAATTCTGTTCTCCCTGGGCGGGGATTTCCAGAGTCGTTTCCCCGGACGCCGCTTTCAGAGTCCCAGTGCTGATCCAACGCAGGCGCGCCGTGCAAGCCGCGTCGCTTTGGTTGTACAACGTCGCGCGGGTGGTGAGGGTATCTTCCGGCAGCAGAAAACGAGGCACGCTGGTTTGCAGCATGTAAGGCCGCCGGACAAAGACCAAGGCCTCGGTCGCACCCGCCGCGGCCGCATCGGCAGCTACGGCAACCAGGCGCAGTTGGCCATCATACTCGGGAATATCCATCTCGATCACGGCTTCGCCCTGTTCATTGGTCGATACCAAACCGGACCATAGCGCCACGGGCTTGATCCAATTTTCCATCCGAGAAGAAGAGGCGCTGGCCATTTTCATCATGAAATCGCCCTCGCCACCGCCTGGCCGCAGCTTTTCAAAATCGTAAACCACGCGGTCATAGTAGTGAGCGCGGCGCAGATCGGGCTTGCGCGGCCGACCAAAGAAGGCATACGGATCCGGGGTCTGATAGTTAGTAATCGCATGGATGCCTTCATCCACCGCCGCCAGGGTTAGTTGGGCGGAAACCGGTTGCACTGCCGCATTCGCAATCTTCACCCGGAAGAGATTCTTTTGAGAAGGCCGGATTTCTTTCGGTAAGCCAGGGAACGACACATGCAGTTTTCTCTTGGGATTGCGTACATCGATCCGCTTGGTCCCGAAACTGGAGAAGGGATAAACCTGGGCTTCCCCGGTCTTGACCTCATGCACGATGGTCGCTTCGACCCAGAGAGTGGGGTAATCCCGCTCTTCCAGAATGAGGCGCACTTCGCCGGTATTGTCCTTGATCGTCACCGGCAGCATGTGCTGAATCTCTTCGCCCTGCACCACCACGAGGCCCTGCCCGTTGAAGGGAGATTCCAAGCGCACCCGCACCTCGTCCCCCACCGTGTACTCGGGTTTATCCAATTGAATCTTGATCAACCCTGGTGCGGCGGCATCGGCGATGTTGCAGCGCGATCCCGTGCAATAGAAGGTCATGGTGCTGTACTGCGGGGTCTCGCCGCTATGTACCCGGACCCGGTAATAGCCATAATTACGGATATCCAGGAAGGTTTGGCCCCGGCCTTCGGCCAGATTGACCGTCCGCGTCTCGATCTCCTGGTAGGATTTGGTCCAGTTCGGTTCATTGTAACTATAATAGCGGCGGACATAGTAGTTCCAGATTTCGCGTTCGATCGTCACCGTCACCGATTGGATGGCGGCAGGCGATTCATCGGGTTGGATAGCGGCGACAAACAGATTCAAACCGCCCTTGGCGTCATCCGCGGTCGCAGACACCCCCAGAAGGGTTTCGCTGGGGAAGAAGGTCCCCATCGCCCGGGCAGGGACCACCCGGCCCCCCAGTTCCTGTACTTCACCCACCACCATGGCTTTGAGGGGGAAGGTCACTTCTTTACTAGGTGTGTAAGAGAAGGTGAACGGCGCCTTGCCTTCCGCATCCGTCCACACCTCACCCAGAGTCAGAGTTTCAGGAGAGTATTCGGAATCGTTATCGAAGCGGTACTCCGGCCATTTTTCCGCTTTGAAGCCGCCCCGCTGGAATAAAATTCTGGCGCTGCTCTTGCGTTCCGCCGCAGGGGGGCCGAAGAGATGATTGGCCTGCACCATAAAGGTATACTCTTTCCCCGGTAGCCAGCGCGTTTCGCCCAACGTCACCGCCGCCCGCATCCGTTGCGGCACAAACTCTTCCAGATTGAAGGTGTAGGAACCAATGGTGCGGGATTGGCCAGGGATCGATAAGGAAACCGTGTACTTGCCGGTGGGATAAGCCTTCTGGGTTTCAATATCCAACCCTCCGGTCCCAATCGAGGAGAGGGTGGTGGGCTGACTGAATAATTTTTTCCCATTGGGTTTGGTTACGGTAATCAGCAGCGGCACATTGGGGACGGCGTCGCCATAGCGCTTGCGCACAATCCAACTGGCATGGATGGTCTCTCCCGGCCGGTACAGATTGCGGTCCGCGTAAATAAAAGCGTCATAGCCTTCGCGGTTGTATCCAGGCAGAGCCTCCATTTCCGAGGGAAGATCCTCGCTGCGGGCGTTGAGTTCCAGGAAGGTAAAGTCCTCCCCTTTCTCTACCACCAGGGTCAGAGGGGAGCCTTTATGCTGGGCAAAATCCTTAAAGTGACACATGCCCAGTTGATTGGCCGTCCCTTCTCC
>JAVFAP010000243.1:0-6418 GCA_034002445.1 bacterium
TTCCGCGCCCTTGTCATAGCCTTCTTCCCCCATTTCGGGCTGTGTGTTGACTTCCAAGAACCATTGCGAAATCCGTACCCCTTCGAACCGCATGGAACGCAGGGCATAACCCAGGAGCGGGCAGCGGGCGGGCACGATCTGGTCGGACTTGAACTTCGCACTCCCGCGCCGCGCGAGATAATCGCGGGTCAGCCATTGCGGCATAAAGCCCATCTCCCATGCCCCAACATACTGATTGGGGACCAGGATATACCGGGTTCGCGGTGTATTCTGAATCTGCTCCAAAAGAAGGTTGGCTTGCGGCACCTGCCGACCCGATGCGAAGGGCCAGTAACTACCCACCCCTTCACTGCTCATTTTTTCCGATTCGACAATACTGGGGTTGGCAAAGCCCCGCGGCGCCACCAAACGCCACAACCACGCCAGCGCGGGAGGCAGGACGTGGAACAACCCAATAATGCCATAATTGGGGTTTTCCCGCGTGCTCGGGGGGGTGCGGATACCAAAACTCCGAATGTCCACACTCACGGGCTCGTCCACGACATCGGGGATCATGGAGCGGGGAACAATCACCCGCGGATTGGGGCAAGGCTTTCCCGGCTTATCCTCGATGTGTTCCCAGATCAGAGCCCGGCTCCTCGGCACGGCATCGATGTTCAAAAACATCAAGGGACGGCTGGGCTGCGCGGTCAGTTTCTCCAGGTTGGGATCAGTACCGTATTGATCAATATGGTTGACCCGTAAAAACCAGCCATCTTCCGCGTCCACAATCCACAACTTCTCATTTTCCCCCTGAATTTCAGGATGGCACATGGCGATATCATCACAAACCGGGCGCAATTCGCAGGTCCGGGGAATTTCAATATAACGCTTTTCGCCTGTGAGAATATTCCGGCCTTTGAGTAAGCGCCCATCCGGTAAGCGATGCGGCTGTTCCAGCATCTCACTCTTCCCGCCCCCGCTGGCCCCCTCATGCATAATGGTCACGATGTTGTCGTAGGGAGTGACGACCTGCACCCCGGAACAATGCGCGGCTACCCAACCCTGCTCTTCCCCCAGGTGAATCAGGGTTCCATACACCCCTTTTTTCGCACTGGGGCCGGGGTATAGATTGTAAGAAAAAATTTCATACAGCGAATCGCGGCGGTTGTGCACGACAATCTGTTTCCCATCAAAATCGGTATGGCGAAAGATGGGCGCGACATAGAACACCACCTGCGGCGCATAATCGGCGGGGATTTCATCCAAGGGGATCAACCCTTGCAATAACGCCAAACCCAGCGGAAAGAAGGCCGCATTCACCGGCGCCACCGCCAGGGCCTGGGCTCCCAAATCATCCCATCCCGTGCGAAACGCGAAGACCGCGAGTTCTTGTTCCGCCAGCCAATCCAACGTCCGCTGTCGTAACGAATCGAAGGGCTGATGGAATCGGTCATGAAACCGGGGTTTATCACTCGGACGGTCATCAGAAACCAACATGGTATCCGGATCCCGGCGACGCATGTAGGCTTCGGTATAATTCACCGCGATCCCATTGCGAACCCGGGCAACGGTGGCTTCCACTTTTTTATCCCCATTGGGCATTGTATAAGCGACTTCCAAGAAATTTTGTTCCGAGCCGCCAAGCGCCAAATCAAACAGTTCCTTATCACTCCCTGCAACATGGACACAGGAGCACTTGGTGAGAATCTCTCGCAATTCGGTTGGGGGATTAAAAATTTGCCAGCGTTGTTCCATAGTGTATCCTCTCAGGTTATTTGTAGTCCTCGCGCATTGGCGGGACGATGGGTGCGGTATGGGACGATGGGTTCTGTACGAAAACCGGCCTTCAAGCCGAGACACACACGGTTGATGTGAGCGCCTTACGGAAAATGGAGTACCCCTATTATACCCGAGCCATGCAAACGTCAATAGTTTTTTTTGCAGAGTGGATTTTGGCAGTTGGGGCCGCACGAAGCACGGCATGGAAAGCGGTCCCGGTCGTTAACGGGGATTCCAAAGAGATTGCAGACTTCGCGCCAGGGCAAGGGCAAACGGCTCGACCGCCGGGGGAAAAAAAGTTTGGTTGATTTCCAGTTCGATCCCAAGATAGCGGTGGGGATCCAGCGTTTTTCGCAAGGCGGTCACGTGGCCATCGGCCGTCCCCCGATAGGGATCGTTCATCCGCACCCGGACGCCATCGAATTGGGCTTGCAGGGTTTGTTTCCATCCCCGGCAAAAAGCCTTTTCGCCTTCGCGGGCTGGGTCGTAAAGCAACCCGATATCGGTCTTTCGTAGTTGCCCCTCCCACACGGGTGTGAAGGAATGCAGACTGAGATGCACCACGGTCCTTCCCTGCTCCAGTTGGGCATGGATGGCTGTGCGAACGGTCTGCCGAAACGGCAAATAATAGGCATCCAAAATGGTCTGTTTCTCTATTGGAGAAAGACCCGACAAGAATTCGGAAAAAAGCGCAGGGCTCCATGGCGAGCGATTCAATTCCACCAGTAAGCGGGTGATCCGCGAATAATACAGGGGCGCTTGTAGTTTTTCAGCCAGCGCGTGGGCCACCGGGAGGATGTGCAGATCATACCCCCGATGGGTATCCAACACCTCGGGCGAGCCGGCAAATAACGCCTGATAGGGCGCAGGCACCTGGTTGCCCCCATGCTCGCACGTCAGCAAGAGAAAGAAAGAATCAGGCTCGAAAATGGACACCATCATGCAGACAATCACATAACTCGCGATAAAGAGTCTCGATCGCGGCATGAGTAAAGGCCGGTTGCAACCGCTTCAAAATGCGTTGAGCCAAGGAACCTTGCTCTTGATACAGGGAATAGAATGCCTGAATCCGGGGCTGGGTCGGCAAGCAGTCATGGCAAGACACCATCAGCGCCTTCCATAATTCCCCCGCGGTACAGGATTTCCCCGCATAACCGAACAGGCGCAAATACGTGGGATCCGCCAGAACCGCGTGTTCCGCCTGCGCGATGGTGGCTAAAAACACCGATTCCAGTTCCGGGAGGGGATACGCTTTCATCGCGTCCAGATCGGCCCAGCGCTCCTCTGTTAAATGCTTCACCACCGCCACCACCAGGGCAACGATAGCCAGATCGGCATAGGGATTCTCTTGAATATCGAGCACGCGAATTTCAATCGCCTGGCGGTCAAAGCGGGCAATCGCCCCCCGCGAATTCAGCCACTCATCCTGCAAGACCCCGTCGGGATCGTATGGCGCGATTTCTTCATACATCGGCTGCAAGATTTTCTCGACATACTCTCGCTGGCTGGAGACGGTTTCCGGCACCACCACCCCCGCCACCGACGGGATCCGGACCGAGTTATTCCGGTAAAACACCATGCGGTTATCCAAGGAACCCGTGCAAGCCGACCCGACCACCGGGCTGCTGGCGGCCAACGCGGGTAAGAGGGGAAGGACCAGACGAATCGCGGCATGGAGGCGGTTGAACTCCGTGTCATCGGCAAAGGGGAGGTTGATGTGGATCGACTGCAAATTGGACCAGCCATGCCCGCGGCAATCAAATATGCGGTGATAGGTTTCATAGATAATGTTGTAGTCGTAGGGCCACAGCCGGGTTTCGGTATGCGGATCCATCCACGGGTGCATAGCGGTTGGCATCAAGCGAGCATGGAAGGGCTGTAAATAGGCGTTGATTGCTTGAATATTCTCTAAAAACCGGTCCGCCAATCCATCCAGGGTGGGAGCGGGCCCATTGGTCTTCAGTTCGATCACATGCGCGACCAGTTCGTTGGACCAACAGATTTCACCTCGCTCGATTTCATTCACCACCGTGCCGTGCGCCGCCTGGATCAATTGATCCGCGATCGGCCGCACCGCCAAGGTATCCTGAGCCACAATCATATATTCCAATTCCACGCCATAGGCGTCAAACAGATGGAGGGGAGCAGAGGTCATAAGCTGGTATTGATTCCTTTTTTATGCTCGATACGGGTTTTGAAAACCTTCATGATCTCATCATAGAGTTGATCCTTGAGGTAATCGTCTTCGATCTCGGTATCGATACTGGGATTGTCATTGATCTCAATGACGTAAATTTTGTTGTCGACTTCCTTGAGATCCACCCCGTACAACCCATCCCCAATCAGGTTGGCGGCACGCAGGGCAACCTTGATCACTTGCTTGGGCGCGTCTTCCACCGCCAGGGTTTTTACCCGGCCATAGCGGGTATTGCCATCGCTGTCCTTCTTTTGAATCTGCCAGTGCTTCGAAGCCATATAATATTGGCATACATAGAGCGGGGTCCGGTTCAGAATCCCCACCCGCCAGTCAAACTCCGTCGGCAGAAATTCCTGCGCGATGATAAGGTCCGAATCTTTCAGCAGTTCGTTTAAGAGTTCATCCAGTTCGGCTTGATTCTCGGCTTTGAAAACCCCTTGCGAAAACGAACTGTCCGGTTTCTTCAAAATGCAGGGAAAGCCAATTTCCGCCGGCACAATCCCGCGATTGTCCCTATGGACAATCACCGTCTTGGGGTGAGGAATCTGGTGCAGCGATAAAAGTTCACCCAAAAACACTTTGTTCGTACAAACCCGGATGGAGTGGGGATCATCGATCACCACCAGGCCTTCCGCCTCGGCGAAGCGAGAGAAACGGTAGGTGTGATGGTTGACCTGGGTGGTTTCACGGATAAACAGGCCATCAAATTCAGAAAGACGCCCAAAATCATCCTTATCAATCGTCTCCACCCCCATCCCCTGCTTGCGGGCCGCTTTCATGAATTTCTTGATCGCCTTTTCGTCCGAAGGGGGGTTGTTATCCTCTCGATTGATCAGGATAGCCATATCATAAAGGGGAACCTTACGCTTGGGCATCCAATGGTAGACTTTGGAGAAATACTCCTTCGCGGTCTCTTGCACAAACTCAAGATGTTCATCAGGGACATCATTGATCGAGATAGGGCCAATGTGATGCACCGTCCACTCATCCTTGCTTTTGCGGAATTCGGCCCGTAAAAAGGGACAGGGGAAGAGGTTGAAGAGCTGCTTGCAGAGTCGGTCATACCGTTTCGCCATATTGCGCCCAAAATACACACTGAGCACAAACTGAGGCGAATGCAGGGATTTCAAACTCGTCGAGATCAAGTCATCCAGGTCTTCTGTCATTACCCGGCTGATCGATAGCGATTTCATGTCCTGAATCGCCTCGATCGAGGGCAAGGGTTTATGCCCCCGCGCCGAGGCCAAGAGCGAGACATAATACCCCGTGCTTTGATAGCGGTACGAGCGGCACAGATTATACACTTTGATCTTTTTTCTGCCGTAATAGGCAGAATTGGTTAAATATTCCTTGGAAGAAACAATCGGGAAATCCGGCACATGCAAGGGAAACTTTTTGGGATTGTCAACGACAAACAGGACTTGATTCATGGGGTCTACCCTTTGGTTGAATAAATAATAAATTGGCATCATAGGTCAGGATGCCCAGTAATATGGAGCAGATCAGGCGATCTTGGGAAACAACATAGTGATGATGCTCGGTCAGGGGATTGGGGTACAAGGGGTCCGCCACCTGGATCAAACGCGTCTCTTTGTTATACCCACACAACACCACAAAATGCCCGGCGGGGACACCCCGTAAATCATCATAATCCGATTTGGGGCCATACTCCCGCGCGCTGCGGTAGAGGTAGGTGGCGCTCAGCCCCGTCAGGATGGGAATATCTTTCTTCAGAATTTCCCGAATCAGTTTGTGGTTGAGATCCTCAAACAAAATCGTTCCCCCCAGATCGATAAACTCCTTATGACACTGGATGGAATACCGCAGTTTGGGATCGGTGCGGTAAGGCAATTGCGCTTCCAGCCTTTCCCCCAACTCCTGCTGGGAGAGCAAAAACCAGGTAGGATCGAAAACTTGAAGGTTGTAATTGTACAACGTCGCCTTATAACCACGGCGTAAGGCATGGATTCCCAGCAAAACCGATAAGGTCCCGCCTTCCTTGAACTGGGGGATCTCTTGGATCACCTGATCCAGCGTGATGGAATCTTTATAATACTCATAGATCGCGTGCAAACAGGTGGGCCCGCAGGTTGTATCATCGGGTTGAGGGTTAATCGGGAAATAAATTTTTTTTTCCATCGTGGCTTGAACCTGAACCAACACCCGGTGGGGGATGGAATGATTCGAGATCTCATAAAGGGAGACAATTCCGCAACCAATGCCGCTTTTGAAGAGGTGTAACACAACTTCATTTTACCACATCTTTCCAAAAATAAGAGTCTCCACCCCAAAAAAAACCTTTTCAGCGCAAAGAGATAGGCTCCGTTGTCCGATCCAATTCGATGATCCGGATTGCATGGCGGGTTTTCACTTGACTCAAGCAGGGATGCAAGGACAATGATAGCTGAACCGAACGCGCACCTTTGCCAAGCAGGACGGAGTGGGGCTGCCATTGCTTTT
>JAVFAP010000244.1:0-6404 GCA_034002445.1 bacterium
TGTGTGGGCTGGGCGGGTGCTGGTGGGGGTGTATTGTAAAAAGCGCTGGATGGGTATCGCGGACGGATTGCTGTGGGGGGCGGTGGGGGTGTTGCTTTTGGCCTCGGTGTTCAACCGGGTCAATATTGGGGTGCGGCATATCCTGCCGGTGTATCCCTTACTGCACCTCTATCTGGGCCGGGTGGTGTTGTTGGAGGCGCGGTGGGTGAAGGGGTTGGTTGGGGTCTTGGGGGTGTGGTACCTGGCGGCCTCGCTGCAGATTTATCCCCATTGCCTAAGCTATTTCAATGAGCTGGCGGGCGGTCCCGAGCGGGGGCACCTGTGGCTGGATGATTCCAACCTGGACTGGGGGCAGGATCTCAACCTGCTACGTGATTTGCAGGGGCGATACCCTGGGGAGCCGCTCTTTGTCGCCACCAGCTGGATGTTTGTGCCAGAAGCCTTTGGGGTCCAGGCGGAGCGCCTGGGACCGGATCAGATCGCGAATCCGCCCCAGGGCCTGGTGGCGGTGAGCAAGCATTGGGCGATCCGCAGCCGGGTCAATCGCCATTCTCCCGCCTATTTTGACTGGATCGAGACCCGGACGCCGCTGGAGACGCTGGGGCATTCCATCTGGATTTACCGTTTTCCGAGGGATGAAGAGTAAGTGTCGTGCCTGCAAAAAAATACATGGTTTTATGGATTAAAGTGTTTAATCTGTTTTCCCTGTTTCCGCACCTTGAGCATTTGCTCGATGCTTTGTACCCTGTAGGCAGAAAGAAAACCCAACGCCCTTTCTCTGTCTAGAGCGATTTTACGAAAAAAGTTCGTTTAATAGGAAAAAACCAGAAAAAAATTTTATTTTTTTCTAAACGGTTTGCCGTCTAGGGTACCGAAATTTTTTTGCGAAGTCCATCGAAGAACGAGGCGCAAGGGCTAAAAATACACTGGGAGGTTATCGTTAATGTCACGGCGAATGGTTTGCATAGATGGGAACGAAGCGGCCGCTTACGTTGCCCACAAAACCAATGAAGTATGCGCGATTTATCCCATCACCCCATCATCCAATATGGGTGAATGGGCCGATCAATGGTCCGCAGAAGGAAAGAAGAATATCTGGGGCAGTGTCCCGGATGTTATTGAAATGCAGAGTGAAGGTGGCGCCAGTGGCGCGGTTCATGGGGCGCTCCAAACAGGGGCGTTGACCACGACATTCACGGCTTCCCAGGGCCTGTTGCTGATGATCCCCAACATGTTCAAGATTGCTGGGGAACTGACCTCCACGGTATTTCACGTCTCGGCCCGTTGTGTGGCGACGCATGCGCTTTCGATTTTCGGGGATCACAGTGACGTGATGGCGGTTCGTTCGACCGGGTTCGCGTTATTGGCCTCGAACAGTGTGCAGGAAGTCATGGATATGGCGTTGATCGCGCAGGCGGCGACGCTGGAAGCGCGGGTTCCGTTCCTGCATTTCTTTGATGGGTTCCGGATTTCGCACGAAGTGCAGAAGGTGGAACAGTTAACCGAAGACGACATGCGCGCCATGGTTGATGATGAATTGGTGCGCGCGCACCGGGCGCGGGCGTTGACCCCGGACCGTCCCTTTATCCGCGGGACAGCGCAGAACCCGGATGTCTTCTTCCAATGCCGGGAAACCTGCAACCCGTTCTATGATGCATGCCCCGCGATCGTCCAGAAGACGATGGATAAGTTCAAAGCGTTGACGGGTCGGGAATATAAGCTGTTCCAGTATGAAGGGGCGGCGGACGCGGATCGGGTGATCGTGATGATGGGATCTGGGGCGGAGACCGCGCACGAGACGGTGGAATACCTGACGGCGCGGGGAGAAAAAGTGGGTCTGTTGAAGATTCGCTTGTTCCGGCCGTTCTCGGTGAAAGATTTTATGCAGGCGTTGCCCGCGAGCGTGAAGAAGATCGCGGTGTTGGACCGGACGAAAGAGCCGGGATGCGCCGGGGAGCCGCTGTACCAGGATGTCATCACCGCTTGTGCGGAAGCGTTGGCGGAAGGGACCGCGCCGTTCAGCCAGATGCCGTTGATCGTGGGTGGCCGCTATGGGCTGTCTTCGAAGGAATTCACGCCGGCGATGGTGAAATCGGTCTACGACAACCTGAGCCAGACCAAGGCGAAGAACCACTTCACCGTAGGGATTATCGATGATGTGACCCATTCCAGTTTGGATTGGGATCCTGACTTCATCACCGAAGGGGAAGATGTGGTTCGCGGCATGTTCTATGGGCTGGGATCGGACGGGACCGTTGGCGCCAACAAGAACTCAATCAAGATCATCGGCGAAGAAACCCCGAACTATGCGCAGGGGTATTTTGTGTATGACTCCAAGAAGGCCGGTTCGGTGACTGTCTCGCACTTGCGGTTTGGGCCCCGGCCGATTCATTCGACCTATTTGCTGACTTCGGCCAACTTCATCGGGTGTCACCAGTTTGTCTTCCTGGAAAAGTATGACATGCTGAAGAACGCGATGAAGGGGGCGGTGTTCCTTCTCAACTCGCCCTACAGCAAGGATGAGGTCTGGAATCATCTGCCGAAAAAAGTGCAGAAGCAGATTATTGATAAAGAGTTGAAATTCTATGTGATCGATGCGTATACCGTTGCCCGGGACACGGGGATGGGCGCGCGGATCAACACGATCATGCAGACCTGCTTCTTCGCCATTTCGGGCGTCTTGCCGCGGGAAGAAGCGATCGAACAGATCAAGAAAGCGATCAAGAAGACCTACGGTGCCAAGGGCGAGGAAGTCGTCAAGCAGAATTACTATGCGGTCGATCAGTCGGTAGGCAACCTGTTCCAGGTCGATTATCCCAAGCAAGTCACCAGCACGATCGAGATTCCGCCGGCGGTTTCGCCGAAGGCGCCTCAATTCGTGCAGGATGTGACAGGCGAAATCATCGCCGGGCGGGGTGATGAGATTCCGGTCAGCAAGTTCCCGGTGGATGGGACGTTCCCGGCGGGGACAACCAAGTGGGAAAAGCGGAACATCGCGCTGGAGATTCCGGTATGGGATCCCGAAGTGTGCATCCAGTGCGCGAAGTGCTCGCTGGTTTGCCCCCATGCCTCGATCCGGATGAAGGTTTATGATGCCGGCTCTTTGGCGAACGCACCCGCGACCTTCAAATCGTGTGACGCTCGGGGTAAGGAATTCGAAGGGCTGAAGTTCACCATTCAAGTGGCTCCCGAAGACTGCACGGGCTGTGGCGCGTGTGTCCATGTCTGCCCCGCGAAGAATAAGCAGGAACCCAAGTTCAAGGCGATCAACATGCAGGATCAGATGCCGCTGCGGGAACCGGAACGGGACAACTTTGAATTTTTCGAAAGCATTCCCGATATCGACCGGGCGAAACTGAACCTGAACACAGTCAAGGGATCGCAGCTGTTAACGCCGCTGTTTGAATTCTCGGGCGCGTGCGCGGGTTGCGGGGAAACTCCTTATGTGTTGTTGATGAGCCAGCTGTTTGGCGACCGGGCGATCATCGCCAACGCGACCGGCTGCTCTTCCATTTATGGCGGCAACCTGCCGACCACTCCCTACACCGTGAACGCGGATGGGCGCGGCCCGGCCTGGTCCAACTCGTTGTTTGAAGACAACGCGGAGTTTGGGTTTGGTTACCGGTTGACGCTGGACAAGTTGAATGTCTTCGCCAAGGAATTGTTGGAGAAGATGAGAAGTGAGATTGGCGATAATTTAGTACAAGGGTTGCTGGAAGCCGATCAATCGACCGAACAAGGGATTAAAGAACAGCGGGACCGGGTGAAGGCGTTGAAGGATAAACTCAACGCGATTGGCAGCAACGATGCCAAGAACCTGGCCGCGATCGCGGACTACCTGGTGAAGAAGAGTGTCTGGATTCTGGGTGGTGACGGCTGGGCTTATGATATTGGGTATGGCGGGCTGGACCATGTGTTGGCCAACAACCGCAATATCAATGTTCTGGTTCTGGATACCGAAGTGTATTCCAACACAGGCGGGCAGATGTCCAAAGCGACGCCGATCGGCGCGGTGGCGAAGTTTGCCGCGGGCGGGAAGCCGATCCCCAAAAAAGACATGGGGATGATCGCGATGTCGTATGGGCATATTTACGTAGCCCGCGTGGCCATGGGCGCGAACGACTTGCAGACGGTGAAGGCGTTCCGGGAAGCGGAAGCGTATGATGGCCCCTCGCTGATTTTGGCGTACAGCCATTGCATCGCGCACGGGATCAACATGCGGACCGGTTTGGATACGCAGAAGGCGGCGGTGGAATCCGGGCATTGGCCGTTGTACCGGTATAATCCGGCGGTTGCGGTCGAAGGCAAGAATCCGTTGACGCTGGATTCGCGGGATCCGAAGTTGACGTATGAAGATTTCGCGTACCAGCAAAACCGGTTCCGGATGCTGCTGAAGAGCAATCCGGAGCAGGCGAAGAAGTTGGCGGTTCTGGGTCAACGTGAAGTTTCGGCCCGGTGGAGCCTGTATCGTCAGATGGCAGAGATGGACTACGGCGCTTCTGAGTAAGTGGAATAACTCGGAATTCAGGTACTGGAAAGGAAAAAAGCGATGGATTTATCGACAACCTATCTCGGTCTGGAGCTGAAGAACCCCTTGGTGGTATCCAGTTCTCCGCTGTCGAGAGAAATCGATACAGTAAAACAACTTGAAGAGAAGGGCGCCGCAGCGATTGTGATGTGGTCCCTTTTTGAAGAGCAACTGCAGTTTGAAGCGAACGAACTCAACCATTTTCTGGAGCACGGGACGGAAAGTTTCGCGGAAGCGCAATCGTATTTCCCCGCGCAAGAGAAATTTCATGTGGGTCCGGATTCGTATCTGGAGCACATTCAGAAGTTGAAAGCGTCCGTGGATATCCCGATCATTGCCAGTTTGAACGGGGTTTCCGGTGGCGGCTGGGTGGACAGCGCGAAGAAGATGCAGGCAGCGGGCGCCGATGCGCTGGAGCTGAACGTCTATTATATTCCAACCGATCCCAAGTTGAGTTCGTTGGATGTGGAAGACGTGTATGTGAACGTGCTGAAATCGGTGAAGCAGAATGTCAGCATTCCGGTCGCAGTGAAGCTGAGCCCGTATTTCACCTCGGTGACGGCCATTGCCAACAAGCTGGTCAGCGCGGGGGCGGAAGGGCTGGTGCTGTTCAACCGGTTTTACCAGCCGGATATCGATATTGATAATCTGGAAGTGGTGCCCAATCTGCTGCTGAGCACGCCGCAGGAAATGCGTCTGCCGCTGCGGTGGATCGCGTTGCTGAAGGGGCGGGTGAATGCCAGCCTGGCGGCGACGACCGGGATCTATACGGCGGAAGACGTGATCAAGATGCTGATGGCGGGCGCGGATGTGACGATGCTGTGCTCGGCGCTGTTGCGTCATGGCGTGGGCCGGGTGGGAGAAATCCTGACCGACTTGCGGACGTGGATGGAAGATCATGAGTATGATTCCATCAACACCATGAAGGGCAGTATGAGTCAGCGGTCCTGTCCGGAACCGGCCGCGTTCGAGCGGGCGAATTATATGAAAGTTCTGCAAAGTTACACCTGATTCAGGTGGGTTAGCGGATCAAGCGAAGAAACCACCCCCGGCGGGATTCCTGCTGGGGGGTTTTTTTTCTGTGGGGAGTGGGGGATGAAGATGGGATGGTGTGGTATCGCCCAGGGTTCCGGCCATTTTTTTTGACTTCGGGTTCTCGTTTTATTCCAAGAGTTAGAGTTACGATTCGACGAGACTTCGGTTGAGTGGAAATTGAACTTTGGGTGATGCAAATGCAAAGTCAGGGGATGGTGGGGTGCCGCCCAGGGTTCCGGCCATTTTTTTGAAAAAATGGTCTCCCCCCTGGGCTATCCAGGGGACGCGCTTTCAGCGCTGATTGAACTTTCGTGAATGGAAATGGTGGTGGGATCTTTTGTGCGGCTAGATGGCAGTGAGTAGTGGATCGTAGGGATTGGTCGGGAGGATATTGGTTGACGTGGGTTTTTATTCTGTTATAATATTTCGTGTAAGAATGATTGCTTTACGAACGATTCGTGATGGAATGGATGAAGGATCCATGAAGAAGCATGACAACTGTATTTCGGATTTTATGAGAGGTGTGGAGGCGGGTGTGGCGCCAGGACTGGCGACGCAAACCGATGGGGCTGAGGAGTTGGGGTATGATCAGCGGATATTGATCGCGCTGCGCCGGATTATTCGGGCGGTGGATATTTATTCGAGAAAATTGAACACCCTTTATAACGTGACGGGGCCGCAAATGGTCTGTCTGTTCGCGGTGGTGCGGCATGCGCCGCTGACCTTATCCGAACTGGCCAAGGCAGTGCATTTGGGAGGGAGTACGGTCAATGGGATCGTGGACCGGTTGGAGCAGAAGGGCTGGGTGGAACGGAAGCGGGACCAGGTGGTGCGGCGCTAG
>JAVFAP010000245.1:0-6348 GCA_034002445.1 bacterium
CCCCCCTGGGAAATATTTCGGGCGGAGGCTTAAAACAAAAAATGGGCCAAGCCCCGCTCAACCCATTTCTTCAATCATCCACAGTTACCGCTTGCTTACAATCCGACCCGGTCAAAAATCATGTCCACATTGCTCAGCAAACTCTCAAAATCGAAGCAGGCTTCCAGTTCATCCATGGGGATGAGGGCTTGGATCTGTTCGTTTTCTTTCAGCGCGTCCAGCAAACTGGCCTCGGTATCCCAGACCTGCATGGCGCAGGACTGCACAATCTTGTAGGCATCTTCGCGGCTGATCCCCTTGCGGGTCAACAGCAGCAGGATTTTCTGCGAAAATACCACTCCGTTGGTCGATTTGAGGTTGTACATCATCCGCTTCTCATGCACCACCAGGTTTTGGATGATCCAGTTCATCCGCTCCAGCATATAATCCACCAACACAGACGCGTCCGCGAGGGTAATGCGCTCCACCGACGAATGGGAGATATCGCGCTCATGCCACAGGGTTACATTCTCAAACCCGGTCAGCGCGTAACTGCGCAGCAGACGCGCCAAGCCGGTGATGCGCTCACATAGGTTGGGGTTGCGCTTATGCGGCATGGAAGAGGATCCCTTTTGTCCGGGCGGGAACGGCTCTTCCACTTCCCGGATTTCGGTCTTCTGCAACCCCCGAATCTCAACCGCCAGTTTCTCCAGCGACGCGCCAATATTGGCGATCGCGGCCAGGTACTCGGCATGGCGATCCCGCTGAATGATCTGATTGCTGACCGGCGCAGGCTCCAGGCCCAGTTCCTTGCAAACAATCAATTCCACCTGGGGATCGATCTGCGAATAGGTACCCACCGGCCCGGACACCTGGCCAACCCGGATGGTTTCCTTGGCGTTCTTCATCCGCACCAATTGGCGTTTGAACTCTTCGTAAAACAGCGCCATCTTCAAACCAAAAGTGATCGGCTCGGCGTGGATGCCGTGGGTCCGCCCCACCATCACAGTATGCTTGTGCTTTTTGGCGAGGTCCGCCAGAGAGGCAATCAGGATTTCAATATCGTTGATAATCAAATCCGATGCCGCGACCAGTTGTAGCGCGGTAGCCGTGTCCAGTTTGTCCGAAGAGGTCATGCCGTAGTGAATGTAGCGCGAGGCCGGCCCCACATGCTCGGCCACATTGGTTAAAAACGCGATGGTTTCATGGTCAACCGTCTTTTCAATCTCTTGAATCCGCTCGATTTCGAATTTGGCCTTGGACTTGATTTCCGCCAGGGCGTCATCGGGGACAATCCCCAGTTGGTTATGCGCGACACAGGCGGCGATTTCCACCTGCAGCCACGTCTCAAAACGGAATTGATCGCTCCAGATTTTTCCCATTGCCGGGCGAGTATAGCGTTCTATCATTTGGAATACTCCTTCCATCCAATCCTGTTCCCGCCTGATAATCGAGCCGGGGGAAACAAGGGGCTTTTCTTTATCAGGATTCGGGAATACGGGCAGGCGTTTTAGAAAATAGTAGCATACCCGATCCCCGAATAATGCAGAAGAGCGCTGGCTGTCTCCTCCTGTTTTCGCTGGCGAAAAGCGCGCCCCAGGCTATACTGGCTTTATGAA
Source organism: bacterium (assembly GCA_034002445.1). Lineage (GTDB taxonomy): Bacteria > Hinthialibacterota > Hinthialibacteria > Hinthialibacterales > Hinthialibacteraceae > JAVFAP01. The sequence goes on from JAVFAP010000245.1 coordinate 1,599, forward strand.
TCCAAGACGATGCCAATTGAAACGGGGACAAACCGCCCATGAAAATCCTGCTCATCCAGCCACCCGATACTCACATGATCACCACCAACGTCCCCAGCGTGGTGGATGAAGAAACCGGCGCCTACCCCCCCTTGGGGATTCTCTACGTCGCCGCTTACTTGGAACAGCACTCCAACCATGAAGTCGAAATTTTGGACTGCATTCTGGAAAACCACACCCAGCAGGACATCGCAAGGGAAATCCAACAACGCCAGCCCGATCTGGTCGGCCTCTCCGCCACCACCTTCACCCTGATCGATTGCATCCTGACCGCCAAGACCATCAAGGCACTGGATCCAGACATCCCCATCGTGATCGGCGGTCCCCATGTCTTCATCTTCCCCCACGAAACCATGCAGATCCCCGAGGTCGATTACATCGTCATCGGCGAGGGGGAAATCCCCTTCACCCAATTGGTCAATGCCTTGGCGGATCAGCGCGATCGAACCACCCTCCCCGGTATCGGCTACCGCGACAACGGCGAGATCAAGATCAACCCCGCCCTGCCCCTCAACCAGCATCTGGATGACCTGCCTTTCCCCGCCCGGCACCGCATACCCCAGTCGCGCTACTACACCGTCCTGGCCCGTAAAACCCCCATCACCACCATGATGACCTCTCGCGGCTGCCCCTACCAGTGCATCTTCTGCGACCGGCCCCACCTGGGCAAGCAGTTCCGCTACCGCAGCGCCGAAAGTGTTGTCCAAGAGATGCGGCAGTGTGAAGAAATGGGCATCGGCGAGATCTTTGTCTATGACGATACCTTTACCATCAACCGCCAGCGGGTACTGGATATCTGCCGCCTCAAACAAGAGCAGGGCATCCAAATTGGCTGGGATATCCGAGCCCATATCAACACCATGAACGACGAGGTACTGGATGCTCTGGCGGCAGCCAACTGTCTGCGCATTCACTATGGCGTCGAATCGGGCAACGCGGAAATCAACAAGGTCCTGCGCAAAGGCCTCGATCTCCACAAAACCAAAGCCCTCTTCACCAAAACCCAGCAACGGGGAATGGATACCCTGGGCTATTTCATGATCGGCAATCCGGATGAGACACGGGCGCAAGCCATGGAGACCATCGATTTCGCCTGCGGCCTGGACGCCAACTACATCCATCTCTCTGTCGCCACCCCCTTCCCTGCCACCGACCTCTACCGTCTCGGCTTCGAGCGCGGCTTGTACAAAGAAGATTACTGGCGCGCCTTCGCCCAGAATCCCCGCCCGGATTTCGTTCCCGAACTCTGGGAAGAGCACATGAACCGGGACGAATTGATCGAACTGATGCGGCTGGGCTATAAGCGGTTCTACATGCGCGGCGGGTATATCTTCAAAAGTGTGTTCGCGGTCCGCAGCTGGCCCGAATTCAAACGCAAGGCCAAGGCTGGGCTGCGTCTCCTCCGCTGGGGCAGCAATCCCACCGCCAAACTCAGCGCCTAAAAACCAGATTTGACGAAAAAGGGCGATGCCCCATCCGGGTGCATCGCCCTTTGGATTTCGGAGTGATTCAACTCTCGTTATTTTGCCCATTTCTCCCAAAGCGCCGGGTCGGTCAGCATGGGGATAAACACACCCCCGATCACCGAGCGATGCTGGAAGCCACGGTGCCGGGCATCCTTCGTCCAATACCAATCGGTAAACGGCACCCGGTCCGGAGTATCCTGCAGAAAACGGAACACGGGGTGGATGAAGAACTGCATATCGTCCTTCGAACCAGCCAAGGCCGCGATCCACAGTTCCCAATCCGCCTTGGTGTATGTTTCACGATTATCCAGGGGTAATCCGTACGGATTCATCACTTTTTTATAGTAGGAAATCTCTTTCCGCGCCACATCCTTGGGGAAGAGATTCAGTTCCAGAAGGGTATCCCACACCAGGTTGTATTTCTGGCTCCAGGTGCCGGGACGGTCGAACGCCAGGCGGTAGTGGTCGCCATCGGCCGCCATCTCCACCCACTTGGCCGCCATGGCTTCCGCTTCTTGCCGGTAGGTTTGCGCCACCTCCGCATACCCCAGCGCGGCCGCCATCTGGGCATACCCACCGAGGGCCATGATGGCTTTGATCGAAAGATTGCAATTGTGCGCCAGGTGCCCGGCAAAGTCATCCGTGCATAGTTGGTTTTTGGGATCCAACCCCTGCTCCCGCAGGTACTCAGCCCACTCTGTCAGCACCGGCCAGTATTTGCGCGCGAATTCCGCGTTCTTCTCCACCTTGGCGATCCCGGCGGCCATAATCAGCATATTGCCGGATTCTTCCACCATCATCTGGTTTTCTTCGGATTCTTCTCCGCCGCCGTAGCGCTGACCGTTCGCCAGGGGGTAGGTCCCTAAATCGTGCGGCGCGAAATTAAATTTCCAGCGCTTGGATTGCGCGTATTCCAAAATGGGGATCAATTGCCCCTTGAGCAGTTCGGTATTGAAGAGCAGGAAAAACGGCGAAGCGGGATAGGTCACATCCACCGTCGCGATACAGCCGTTGCTGAAGCACTCCTTGGAGAAGTGCAGCGGTGTGCCATCGAAATCCATCGCCAGTTTGTGCGCCGCCAGGCACTGCCGATAGGCCATGGCACCGATCCAGGCAAATTCCTCTCCAGCGACGGCTTCCATATCCCGGGTCAGTTCTTCATCGAACACACCGCAACGCTGCCGCAGGCTTTCATACTCGCGGGCCGCCGCGCTCAAGAGTTGGCTGACATCGGCAAACTGCTGCCGCCAGTAGGGGCGCAACTTGCGGTCCAGGTATTCGATCGAAAACTGGTCGTCATACGCCAGCATCACATGCTTGGCTACAGGGTCCGCCCCCACCTTGCCAAAGGGCAGCACACACGCCATCACCGGCCACTGGTCGGACGCCCGGCGCGGCATCCGCAAATCGTCGCTATCCGCCAGGACACCGGACTCGACGAAGGGCGTGCGAGCATCGCGGTCAGAAGCAATAACCGTCCGCGCGTCCTGACCACCCGGCACCGCCAGATAGAGGTAGCCCCAATCAATTCGCAGATTATCTCCAGCCTTGGCCAGCACCGGTTGTTCCACCGTCCCCATGCGCAGGGCATCTATTCCCGCGATCTTGGCACGCGTCCATTGAATTTCCTGATTGGATGTATTGACTACCCATTCCCCGGTCACATCCAGGTAAACCGCCACTTCATGAGGCTGTCCATCAGTGGATTTAACAGTCCAGGTGATATAACTGACGGGCCGGGCCATGACCGCCAAGTCCTTTACCAGCAGAGGCGAACAGAATTCCAGTTCGATCTCCACCCCGCCGCCTTGAAGACGATAGATCGAGCGGGTAGGAGTGACCTGCAAGCCAACCTGCTCCATCGCGGGAATGGTATCTGGATCGATTCCCATCATCCGCCAGGATTTGCCATCGATGCGTGCATACCCCGCCATCGCGTGGGTTGAGCCGGTCCAGTGCTTGCTCCAGCTGGTGGTCAGTTGGTCATCCATCGACCAGACGCTGAAATAGGGGTCATGCGTGATCAGGGGCACCGCCGGTGGTCGTAAAACCTCGGTGTACCCCAGCGAGCCGAGCGCCAGCAGGCAAGCCAATAGTCCAAAAATTCGGAAATGTTTCATTGGTTTCTCCATGATTTCAAGTTAGATTGTCATTAGTATAATCAAAATAAAAAAAGTAAATCACCAATTTACGAAAAGATACCACCAGATTCCCCCTGCGATCCCCGTCACTTCACCCCATACTGTTTGCGGTACTGCAAGGGGCTCATGGCCATCTCTTTACGAAAATACCGCGCGATGTGCTCATCCCCCTGAAATCCCAGTTCCAAGGCGATCTGGGTGATGGACAGATTGGTTTCCACCAGCATTTGGGCGATTTTTTGGCTGCGAACCCGGCGGATTTCTTGCAGGATGGATGTACTGAGATACTGGCGAAACAGTTTTTCCAACACTCGACGCGAAAGAGGCACCACCGCCGCCACATCATCCACGCAGATGTTGTGGTGGGCATGGGTACGAATAAAACTCACCGCCGCCGCCACATCGCGGTTCTCGATCGCGGTGATATCCGTCGATTGCCGAGCCACCACATGCGTCGCCTGAATGACGATCTCATGCCGGGATGGCTCTCGTTTCTGCATCATCTCGTCCAGAATCGCGGCGCCTTCATACGCCGCCCGCTCAAAATTGACCGAGATGCTGGACAGCGGTGGATCGGAGAGATCGCAAATCAGTTCATCATTATCCACACCCAGAATCGCGACTTCTTCCGGCACTTTCAGCCGCGCGATCTTGCAGGCCTGCACCACTTGCTGGCTGCGGTCATCGTTGCAGGTCATCAGGCCAACCGGCTTGGGCAGCGAGCGCAGCCAGTCCACCACATAGGGCTGTTCTTTCTTCCACGATATCGCGTTCCGGAAATCCGGGGGACGGTAAACAAATACCGGATGCCCCAGCGCCGCCAGCTGTTCACAAAAATAATTCTGCCGGTCGACCGACCAGCACTTGTCACTCCAGCCACAAAATCCAAATTGGCGAAATCCGCAGCGGGCCAGGTGATCCGCCGCCAAACGGCTGATGGACCGGCAATCCGAAACCACATTGACCATCCCCGGGATTCGGTCGTAATAGTGGCCGATCACAATGACCGGCAACCCAAAATCCAGAATTTCTTCCAGGCGGTCTGAATCGCGCATGATCACCCCATCCGCGTTCAAGTCCTTCAATCGGGGGAATACCTCGTTA
>JAVFAP010000246.1:0-6345 GCA_034002445.1 bacterium
CTGCGGTATCTACGAAAAACGCCCCAAAACCTGCAAGAACTACTCGACCGAAAACTGCGATTACCACACAATCCACGAGGGCTGGGAAACCGATTATCTCGAGATCAAGAGCGCGGAAGAGTTCGACGCCTACCTGAAAGAAGAGCGCAGAAAAGCACGGCAAACAGGCACCGCGAAAAAGAAATCCATCCAGAAAAAAACCTCTGTCAAGAAATCCGCCGGTACAGGCAGGCCAAAATAATCCCCCGCCCGCCGCATCCGCCTCCGGTTTTCGCATATCTCCCAAAACCACCCTGATTGGCTATAATAGACAATCTTGCTCACTCGCACCCTGCGGGGTTGCACGGAACGGACCATACTGCTTACTAAGGGTAAAACATAGAATCATGGGAATGGAACCACAATCAAGACTCGCCGCCCTTTGGCATGGGATCAAATCCGAGGTCCAATCCGCTGGCCACCCCTGGCGGCGGATGGATCTCGTCATGCTGGGCCTCATCCTCGCCGTCGCTTTATTGATGATCCTGCGGGTCTGTAACCTGATCTTTGAATATGACGATTTCCGTTTTTTATGGTGGGCCTTCCACCGTGGCAGCGAACCTTGGCTAGCCTTCACCGATCCCCCCCTGTTCGCCAACTATTACCGGCCCATCGTCTCCCTGCTCTGGTGGGTGCATTACCAGCTGTTTGGCCTGAATTACACCCTGCACCACCTAGCCTTCGCCCTGTGGTGGCTGGCTATCGTCCTGCTGACCTACACCTGGAACCGCCGTGAAGGCAATGCCCTCGCCGGGCTGCTCAGCGCCATGGTGCTGCTCTCCAGTTTTTCTTTCCATGAACTGGTGATCTGGAAGAGCTGGCTGACCTCGGTCAGCAGCCTGGTCTTCCACCTGCTGACCCTGCTTTGTCTGTGGCATTACCTGAAGAAGCCCCATTGGCTGACCCTGCTGGGCATGGTCATACTGTTCCTGACCGCCTCCCTGTGCAAGGAATCGGCCCGGTTCTGCCTGTTATTTACTACAAACGCTGTTATTTTTTCCTGCCCTGGCGGCACCCGCTTGCGCAAGGGGCTGCTTTCCGCCCTCTGCGCGGTCTTGTGGCTGGGCCTCTTGCTCTCCTCCTCTCCCCTCAAGGGTTACGCCTTTTCCCACGCCCAGCACTTTTTCGAATTTCAACGGACCTTCCAAAACCTAGGCCATTTCGCCTTCTACATTTATGGGAATCCCTTCAACCAGATTCTCAGTGGCCTCGCCATTACCATCCTGCTTTGGCCAGGGGCCAATCGCCCCTGGTGGCCGCTGCTGCTCAGCCTCGGAGCAGCCGCTGGTGTAGGAGGTTGGGCAGTCGCGTTGCACATTCACTGGCCCCACGCGGTCGCGCTGGCGGGGATCGTTTATCTGCACGGTGCCATCCTCAGCCCTAAGGTTCGTCCCTTTGTCTTCCCCCTGGTCTGGCTCATCGTGTCCTTCTGGCCCCTGGCGCTGCTGCCCCTGTTGACCATCGCCTACGGCGCCGATGCCGCCATCGCCTTCGCATTGTTGCTAGGGTTGGTGATCTTGCATGCCTGGCAGCGTATTCAGTTTGTCTTCCAAGATAAAGAAATCCGTATTCTCAAACCACTCACCCTGGCCGCCACCCCGCTTCTTATCATTGGCCTTCTGATTCCTTCGGTTTATCTCGGTCTGGTCAATGTATTCGGATGGGCTCGGTATCATGAAATCGTCTATCATAACCAAACCGTGAATGTCATCAACTCCATCCACCAAGATCTGACAGGCATCCGTTCTTGGGGCGATCTCTACATCGATGACCGTGATCACTTGGGGCTGGAAACCTACCTGATGATCCTCTATTCATCCGGCGCCTATGGCTTCAATGTCATTCGCCATGCTCCCGAACGCCCGGACTGTTATCGCTTGGAAGCCCATACCGGCGCCAACTACCACGTCGATCCCGAAGAAGACCCCTTGAACCTCTGGCTGCCAGAGCGAGTGAATCCGGATCCCAGCCCCACGGCACTCCGTGATCCTTACGCCCTGCCCGAACGCTGGGATCAAACCACTCTCGGCACCTGCGATACCTTGACCGGCTGGCAGGGGGAAGGCACACCCTGGCTCAGCGCCTATCCCAACGGCCAGGGCCAAGCCTATGTCAACTACCCCCTCACCTGGCAAGCAGAGCCCATTGTCCTGACCTATACCTCCACCACCCCATCCGCATGGCTCGCCCAGGATCCCAACTTTGCCCTCACCTTCTGGCTCCAGTCGCAGCGGTGGAGCATGATTGAATCGGCCGCCGTCACCCTGTACACAGAGGGGCAGGCCTACCGCTGGAACCCAGCGGAAATGAAAACAGTCAATACCTGGAATCAATGGAAACGGGTTTGCCTGGATGGCCTGAACGCGGAACGAATAGAAAACAGCACCCCCACCGAAACCGTGCGGGTCGAGATCAAAATTCAAACCAAGGCGTATCAGGATGTCGTGGGGACCTACCTCAGCATCGACGAAATCCGCTTAGCAAAATTAAAACCTGAATGGCGGGCCCCCTGACCGGCCTTACTCGAACAGCAAAACCCGCAACCCGCCGGAATCATACACCACCCGCCCCCCCGGGACCGCATACCTCCCCACAAACAAAAAGGGCCGGGGCAGTTCGGCGTAATTTTCGGGCAGCAGGGTGGAGGAATGATTGATCCAGTAGTGCAAGTTCGGGTCCAGGTAGGGGATTTCCTGCCCATGGTAGATTTCGATCCCCTCCCAGTTCCCTGCTTCCAGCTGCGCGCACAGGGCATGGATATCCTTGCCATCGAAGTAGGTATACAAATTAAACCGGTTGGTGGCGATATAATCGAGCGCGCAAAGTTGAATATAGAGGACACAAACACCCAATATGGCGCCCCCCGCTTTCCGCGAAATCCGCCCTGCCGCCAGCATCCCACCCCCCAGCAGCGATAGGACAAAGAAACTGAACCATACACCTTCATTCCGGAATTGATACAAGAAATCCAGCGAAGGCGCGTTGGCGGCGTAATCATGATTGTTGATCAGTTTGTCCCACCCCTCCGGGATCAGAAATCCGGCCGCGCACAGCAGAACCGCAACGCTCGCGGAAAAAATATACCGGCGGCGCTGTTGGTGGTCCTCGGCGGCATGCGCCCCAAAGCCAGAAAGGGCCAAGGGCAGGGCGATCAAATTACTATAAAAGATGTATCGCAGCGAAACCGACCAAGGCTCGATCCCCCACCGCTTGACATAAAACCCGGCCACACTCACAGTCAGCACCAGCAGGATCCACACCGCCAGCGCCAGCCCCTCGCGTACTGTCCGGTTGACAGGCGCATACCCCAGCCGCAGCATACCCCAGCCCGTCAGCAACGCAGGCAACACCAATAGCCCCCCTTCCAGCCACAGGCCCGTCCAGTGTGCGAGAAAGACCATTGAAAAACGCCCGATCGAGGCCACAACCGACTCTTGGTTAAAATCCGCATACAGCAGCGAGGTGCCAGGCAGGGAGATATACCCCAGACCCCACCAGACCCCAAATACGACAAAACCCGTCACACCCAGCGCAGCCCCCACTGGCCGCCAATCCCGCTTGCAGCGTACGGTCTTGTAGAGCAGCCAGGAGAGAATCGCAAAGCAAAACACGATCAGAAAAATCCGGGTTAACAGAATCCCTGCCAGCGCCAAGCCCAGCCATGCACCGTGCTTCACCTGGGGAGTATCCGTCCCCAGCAGGCGCAACGTCAGCCAGAAACTCCACAACACTAAGGGCACAGCCAGGTTTTCGCTCATCGTCCATTGCGAAAACACACAGCCAGGATAAGCCGCGAATAAGAAACAAAGCGCCACACTGCCCCGCACACCAAAGATCATGCGCGCATAGAGATAGAACGGAAAAAGCCCCAAGAAATACAAGGCGGGATTGATGAGGGAATGAATCAGTTCCACCGCCTGGTACGAGGCCGCGAAAAACGCAGGGGCCAACACCAGGGGGTAAAGTGGCGGCATGGGGAAATAATCACGCAGATCAAACCGGGTAATATGGAAAAGGCCCGAGGCCAGGGTTTTATAAAAAACCGAATCCCACACAATTTCCAACGCCGGCATGTACCAGTTATGAAACACCCAATGAAACAGCACCATCGGGATATACAGCCACAGCAGACGGAATTCCCCTTGCTCGGTAAAAAAAACGGATTTCATCACACCATCCTGGTACGGCAATAGAAGAGTCGCCGGAATCACGCACGCGCGGATGGTTCAGAATACTCAAATTCATCCCCTTGGGGAAGGTGCAATTCAAAAGCCGGATCAAACCCAATCGATCCGGCCTTGGAACCTCGCCTATCTTCAATTCCCCTACTCTGCCTTGGGCGGATCTGTGGGGAAGGGTTTCCACTCCGAAGGTTCGAGATAGGGCTGCACATAGGCTTGAATTTGCTCCACCGAGGGCTCCAGGGTTTTCTGGAGCGGTGCGGGGTACAGGCCGATGATAAAACATAAAATCGCGATCGGCAGCAAGATATAAAATTCCCGGCGATTCAGATCGGGCAAGGCCGCGTTCGCTTTGTTGGTGAGTGGGCCAAACATCATCTCCTTATACAGCCGCAACATGTACGCCGCGCCCAGGATCAGCCCCAGCGAAGCAATCACTGCCCAGGGGATCGACACCCCCATCAAACCCACTAAAATCAAAAACTCCCCGATAAAGCCATTCAAACCGGGCAAGCCGATCGAGGATAAGGTGAAGATCATGAAAAACGCCGCATAGACCGGCATCACCTTGGCCAGACCGCCAAACTCCTCAATCTGCCGTGTATGCCGTCGTTCATAGATAATCCCAACGATCAAGAACAGCGCCCCGGTCGAGAGCCCGTGGTTGATCATCTGGATAATCCCACCTTGCAAACCCTGCACATTCCAGGCAAAAATCCCTGCCAGGATCATCCCCATGTGGCTGACCGACGAATACGCCACCAGCCGCTTCACATCGCGCTGGATCATGGCGATCATGGCGCCGTAGACAATCCCAATCAGCGCCAGCGCCATCAGCCAGGGCGTGAAAGCCACCACCGCTTGCGGAAAAATCGGCACGGCAAAGCGCAGAATGCCATAAACCCCGGTCTTCAACAAAATACCAGCCAGGATCACCGACCCGGCGGTCGGCGCTTCCGTATGCGCGTAGGGCAGCCAAGTGTGGAAGGGGAAAAGGGGAATCTTGATCAAAAACGCGAGGATAAAGCCCCAGAATAACCACGTTTGCGTGGTTTTGGTTAAGGTCAGGGCCGTAAAGTTCTCAAAGTTAAACGAGGGTGCCAGCCCCAACTGATACCCCGCTTGGAAATACAAATAGAAAATGACCAGCAAAAGCAACGCCGAACCAAACGCGGTGTAAAGGAAAAATTTAATACTGGCATAAATCCGTTTTTCGCCCCCCCAAACCCCGATAATAAAGTACATCGGCACCAGCATCAGTTCCCAGAACAGATAGAACACAAACAGATCCAGCGCCATAAAGGTGCCCAGCATGCCGGTTTCAAGCAACAGCAAGAAGAAGTAAAACTCTTTCTCCCGCTTGTGGATATACGAGAATGAAGCGGGGATCGAAAGTGTCGTCAAGAACGCCGTCAACACCACCATCACCAGGCTCATCCCGTCGAGTCCCAGGCGGAAATCGATCCCCAGCGAGGGGATCCACGATTGGATCACCCCACAATGAAAACCTGGTTCCCCATAGGGGAACAGAAAGAGCAGCAGGACCGACAGCGCCAGCGGCGCCAGCGAAATGCCCAGCGCGGTATAGTGCAGCACGTGGCGTTGGTCTCGCGGCAGCAAGAGCAAGGCAAACGAGCCCAGAAACGGAAGGAGTAATATCAGTGTCAGTACCATAAGAGCAACCACATAACCAGGAATACCATCCCTGCCACCGTCGCGGCCGCATACAGCGCGATGGCCCCTGTCTGAATCCGCCGAAGCCGGTCCGCCGCACCGGTAACCGCTTCCGCCAGTTTGTTCAATCCGCCAATGATCAGGGTGTTGTCCACCCACTCGATTTTTTTACATGCCCTGTAGTAGGGATTCACCACCGCGTCCTCGTACAGTTCATCCACCTGGTATTTCTGGAACAGCACGGTATAGGGAGCCAAGAACGCCTGCTTCATCCGCTCGGGGATTGCCGGCGCCCATACGTAGAGCAAGCGGGCAAACACAATCCCCGCCAGGGCGATCCCGATCGCCAGCACCGCCAGCCCCAGTTCCAGGGCGAAGTGATCGTCCGTCGCGGCGGCATGAGACGCTTCCTGGTGTCACTCCGCCACCACCGGTTCGAGAAAGTGATGGA
>JAVFAP010000247.1:0-6336 GCA_034002445.1 bacterium
TCTGGACCAAGGAAACCGGCGGGCTATCGATCTGGATTCTCGGGATGTTCAACCCATCACCGCAGACGACAATTGTCGTTCCCTTTGTCTCTGGTCCGGAAGACCAGTTGGGGCCCAAGGTGAACGTCGCCTACTTTGGCAAGGTGCCGGCGGAGCGCTTGGTGGTGCGGGATGTTGTGCTGTTCTTCAGCGGGGACGGCCAGTACCGCAGCAAGATCGGTCTCTCGCCGCGGCGGGCCAAACCGGTGATGGGGAGTTATGACGCCGCCAACCAGGTCTTGACCCTCGTGCAATATACCAAGCCAGATGGAGTGCTGGACTATGTCAACTCCATGTGGGAGATCCAGGAGCATCCTTTCGCGGGTGATACGGTTAACTCCTACAACGATGGGCCGCCCGCACCAGGCAAGAAGCCGATGGGGCCATTCTATGAGTTGGAAACCTCCTCACCGGCCGCTCTGCTGTTCCCAGATGCGACGATGACCCATGTCCATCGCACCTATCACTTGCAAGGGGCCGAAGCGGATTTAGATCCGATCGCCCAAGCGGTATTGGGTGTGGGATTGGATGAGATCAAACAAGCCTTGTAATAATCCTTATTAAAGCAGTAAAAAAGCCCTTCGGTCTCCCAGGACCGAAGGGCTTTTTGCTTATTGGGTGTTGGAGGCTTGGGGGTAGGGTTCGGGATCGGCGAATGCGCCGTTGATGCTGTTGGGCATAACCCAGACTCGATCGCCCGAGCGGTTGCAGAAATAGAGCCGCGAGGGGGAAGGCTGCAAGGCATCTCCATCGGCCCAGAAGGCCTGGAAATCGGGGTGGGCATTGACAACTCTGCGTACGTAGGTGTGGTTGCGTGGGCTGTTCGCTGTCATTTCGCGTACCGCGGTCCATGTTTCTCCCTGATCCTGGCTTTGCCATAGGACCACGTCGCCACCAGTGCAGTAGGCTTGTGGGCCGGGGCTGCTGGGGACCAGGAGATTCCAAACGCCTTCATCGATCCAGATCGATCCGGTGTCATAGTTATGATCCGTCTCGACGATATTTCTGCATTTCCATCCGGCCCCTTGCCAGTGGGCGATATGGAAATAGCGGGGGCCGTTTTCAGGGCCGGATTCATACCCTTTGCTGACCACTGTCAGAATGATGGGGTTCTGATTTTCGTCATAGATCAGATCTTTCATATAGACCAGCAGTCCCTCGGCCTGGTAATCATGGACAAGGGCGGGATTCTTGGGATTGTCGAGAGGAATGGCCAATGCCTTCCCATCCACGGTTGTCCAGGATTGGCCCAAGTCATTCGTTTGCATGTAGTAGAGATTGGTACGGGCGTTCAAGCCCCCTTGAGGGGGATGCCAGTTGAAAGCAGTCCCCTGGCGGTGTCCAATCTGTTCAGTGACTTGGTAATGGCCCCCAAAGCCGGCAATTTTGGTATCTTCCCCCCAGGTATAGCCGTCCGCGCTGTGATTGACATAGAGTTCGCGGCCGCCGGTATACTTGGTGAAGAGAAAAACGAAGCCTTTTTCGGGGATGTAATTGGGCTGGGGATAGGTGAACTCTTTTTGCATTACCAGTTCAAATTCCTCGATAGCGTAGGGCTGGGTGCTTTTCCAGAGAAAGCCGTCCTTGCCCCCGTGGGCACTGGCGAAAACCCAGAGATGGCCCTGGGCATCGATCGAGAGAACCGGGTTGTGGTGTGCATCGGCGGTACCTTTTTCCTGGATCATCACCGGGCGAGCGAGTTTGTTGGTATTGTGATCATAGTACGAAATCATGATCAACAGTGGATTGGGATCATCCAAGCCCTTGGTCCCGCCGTAGACAAAGAAGGTCTTGTTGACTTCGGCAACATAGTGGGCGAGGTGCCGGTGTTTGCCGCAATAGGTTCCCAAGCCCCCACTGTATTTATAACGGTATTTGTCGTCCGATGGCTGGTTGCTGTACCAGATGCCGTGGTAGCCCTCGGCGGGGGTGGTTTTGACAATCCTGGTTTGGGATGCCTCTGTGAACCTTGTCCCATCATGGCCGTTTCCGGTTTGATCTTGGATCGTGTCGCCTTCCACCGCGCGGGAACTCCAATACGCGACCAAGCCTTCTACCTTCATGGTGGTCAGGTTATCTTTTTCAGGCGGCGTTTGCATGCCTTTCTGAATATCTTCTTGAGAAAGGGCTTTGTTCCAGATCCGGATGTTTTCCATCTTGCCATGGAAGGGGCGTTCTGGGAAAAGTAAACTGCCCAGCATGGCGCCGATTGTGATGTCGTTCTGGCTTTGGATGGCTTTGTAATCTCCTTGGCTTTGGGCTTGTAATTCCCCGTTGTAGTACAACCGCTTGACGCCCTGGGTATCCAAGGTGCCTGCGCAGTGGAACCACTGTCCTACTGCGGGAGGGGCGGCGTTGGCATGGGTATAGCCTTCCTGATCCACGGCCAGCATCCGAATGCGCTGATCCATGAGATAGAAGGAGAAATCCTGGTTGGCGTAGCCTCGGGTGACAAACATTTGGTTCGCGGTCCCGTCTTGCAGTTGGATCCAAGCCTCAACGGTCATTTCGGCCATGTCGAAACTGGAGTGGGACGGGACGCGGATGTGGTCATCCTTCCCGTCAAAAACCAAGCCTTGGTCTGGGGCCCAGGGTAGGGAAGGGACTTGCGCCCAGAGTAGGTTTCCACTGCAAAGAAGGGTGAGAAGCAAAATTCCAGTCACTACGATTCTTTTTTTATGCACGATGTTCTCCTTTTTGATGATGATGGACTAGGGGGAAACGAACCGGGGAAGCGGGTACGCCTCCCCGGCTGGATTAGGGTTACTTCGCTTTCGTTTGCTTCAGTAGAGACTCCAGTCGGGGACCGAGACCACTTGGCCCGTCAAGACCGCGTCGTTGCCATTGCCGGTCCGGTCAATCAAGAGATTTTCACCAATATCGCTGGAAGCAAAGTAGGCAAGGAGGCCGTCCTGCTTCATCTGAGCGATATCTTCCTGCGCGGGAGAAGTTGCCAGCAAGGTTTGGAGTTCTTCGGCGGAGAGGGGGCGATTCCAAATGCGGATGTAGTCCATGGCGCCGTCGAAATAGCCGCCGGTCATGGAGAGGGCGCCGATATAAACCGGTTCGAAGGGCCAGTCGATCAAACCAGGGGCATCGACGCTGTCGACCAAGACGCCGTTGTAGTACAGATTCAACGTGTTTTCGTCATAGGTCCCCGCGACGTGAATCCACTCGTCCGCGGGAGGCATGGGTGCGGCCGCGTCACCGAACTCGGCCATCTGCATATGCAAGCGGTTGCCATAGTTGGAGCCGCCGTAGAGCGAGAAACTCTGTGCCGCGCCTCCTCGGCTGATGATGCCTCGGTTGGTCAACGTCCGGTCATGAAAGATGGGATCGAGTTTCACCCAGGCTTCGAGGGTGATGAAATCCAGGTCGAAGGGGACCGAATCTTCGATCATCGCGAAGGTGGTGGTGCCATTGAACTGAATGCCCACCTCGGGGGTGAAGGTTAGGAAACTCTTGTCGATTTCGAACGCGCTCATGCGGCCATCATGACCATTGCCGGTCAGGTCGGTTACCGTGGTCCCATCGATCGAGCGCAGGGCCCAATAGCCGAGCAGTCCATTGCTGACCATTGCGGGAATATCTTCTTGATCTGGCGGGGTTTGCAGGAGTTGGAGGATTTCGGTTTCTGACAGCGCCTTGTTCCAGAAGCGGATGTTTTCCAGTTGCCCATCGAGATGGCGGGCACCGGGTTCCAGCGCGCCGATATAGAGGGGATTGTTGCCGGACAGTGGCCGGTGTGGCCCTACCGCTTCGGCTTGAAAGACGCCGTTGTAGTACAATCGCTTGGTCCCGTCTTCCGAGAAGGTGCCCACGACATGCAGCCAGGACCGAGCGGGGGGGACGATGGAGTTAGCGTGGGTGTAGCCGCTGGCGTCCTGCACCAGAAAGCGGATCCGGTCATAGAGGTAGAAGGTAAAATCCTGGGGCGCGCCACCGCGGTTCATGAAGATTTGATTTTCGTGTGTCGCGTCAAAATAAACCCAGACTTCGCAGGAAAACGCGGGCAGGTTGAAATCTTCCACCTCTTCAATGAGGATGTACGTGCTTTTGCCGTCGAAGGAAATTCCTCCCTCTGGTTTGAAGGTCAAGTTGGATTCATCCAAGGTGAACACCTGGCGGACTGCTTCATGAGAACCTGCCAGGTCTTGCAAGCCGGTATCATCCATGGCGCGAGAAGACCAATAGGCGATAAGGCCATCCGCCTGCATGGCCGCGATATCTTCTGCTTCCGGGGCGGTCCCTAGCAAGGTGGTGATCTCTTCTTCCGAGAGGGCCCGGTTCCAAATGCGGATGTTTTCCAGCAGCCCATTTAAATGCCGTTGGCCGGCGGTTAGGGCTCCGATGACGATACTGTCGCCACCGGCACGCATCAGGCCGGGATATTCCACCTCACTCATCAAAATGCCGTTGTAGTACAGGCGAATGAATTGCTCATCATAGGTTCCGGTGATGTGTACCCAGGTGTTCTCTGGAGGGACGGGAGTGGCGGCAGACGCGTAGCCCACGCCGCCATCTTCAATCAAGAAGCGGTATTCCCCGTTGTTGGCGTAGTGAGTGAAATACTGCGCCGCCGGTCCCCGGCCGATCAGCTGTTGCTGCCCTGTATTGCTGCGGAAGCGGACCCACATCTCGACAGTCAGGGTGTAGAGATCCAGATCGCTGGCGGATTCGACAACGTAATAATCCGTTGTCCCGTTGAGCGAGATGCCTTGATCCGGCCGCCAGGTTAACTTCGATTCATCCAATTGAGCATCGGCGAATAACGCACTGCTCATCAGAAACAAACTGGTTATAAGCAGAATTCTGATTTTCATTTTGTCGTTCTCCTGTTTTGCTGTTCGCGTTACGTGGAATCAAGGGCCGAAGCGATAGAGATCGCCATCGCTGGTCAGACCGTTCGAAGCGTTAAAGACCAAAAGGTATTGTTTCTCCGTGGATTCAAAATCCTGATCCGGGCCGAAACTCATGATGCACCACCCCCCTTTTTGGTGTTTGTAGGGTTCCATTTCGGGGTGGTCAAACCAGGTGCCCAGGCGCCGGTGGTCCATGGTATCTGGTCCCCAGAAGGGATAGACCGCGTTGGGTTCCAGATCCATGGTGTTGAAGACATCGCGCACACTGGCACTCATGTAGGCGACCGGGGTAGTCAGGCGGATAAAACGGTACACGCGGGGATTGAGAAAGGTGGTTGTACCTGGATAGTAGGTGTTGGGGTACTTGCCATGATCGATCGAGTACATTTCCAACGCAGTGCCAATGGCTTTCATGTTGCTTTCGGTGGCGGCGATACGGGCGCGCAGCCGCGCATTCATGAAATTGGGCACGGCGATCGCTGCCAATATGCCGATAATCGCGACCACGATGAGTAGTTCAATCAGAGTAAAAGCAGCAGGCTTTCGAAGAAGGTGCGGCATGAAGTTCTCCATCATCCATCGGAATTTCCCAACGCGAGCCTCTCTTCGGGATGGATCACCGCAGAGAAGGCACATTCTGAGCCGATGCCCCATGGCACGGTACAGAATTATGAGGAAATAAATAGTCTGTCGAATGAATCTCTTGTTTTTCTCCTTTCGTTTAATCGGTATTTCACCTGACAGGATAAGTAATTACCATACAGGCTGGTGGATGTCAACAGGCCTGTTTCTTTGCTCTTAGCGGCAATATGTACAGACGTTGCGCGAGTGATAGGGTAATGTGGTATACTGCATTATTCCAATCTCGGGGGATTCTCATGAACTACGCATTCATCCAAATGAAAGTGGAGGGCGGGAAAAAACAAAGAAATATGGCTCGTGCGCTCCGAATGATCGACGAAGCAGTGCGGCACCAGGCGGATTTGATCCTACTCCCGGAGGCGATGGATCTGGGCTGGACTCATCCCTCCGCCCGACACGAAGCGGAACCGATCCCCTTGGGCTATCCCGCGCTGACCCTGTGCGAGGCGGCGCGGCGGCACCAGGTTTTCATTTGCGCTGGATTAACGGAACGGGAGGGAAACGCGATTTACAACTCGGCGGTTCTGATCGATCCCCAGGGAGAAATTCTACTTAAACACCGCAAAATCCATGAACTGGATCTTGCCCATGATCTCTATGGATTGGGGCAGCGGCTAGAAGTGGTGCAGACTCCTCTTGGGGCCATCGGCCTGATGATTTGCGCGGACGCGTTTGCGGAGGGGCAGGTGATCGCCCGTACCCTGGGCTACATGGGGGCGGATATCCTTCTCTCTCCCTGCGCCTGGGCGGTTCCCGCCGGGCATGATAACTTGCAGGATCCTTACGGTGATCT
>JAVFAP010000248.1:0-6326 GCA_034002445.1 bacterium
ACTAAGGTAAAGGAAAAACGGCAGAGATTTACAAAATCCCTCCGGACCGGGTGGTTCGGAGGGATTTTTATTGGCAGATGGTGGGAGGATTGGAAAAAACCGGAAAGAAAGCCGAGGCAACGCTTTATTTGGCTATGCCTTTGTGGTATTTTTATGGTGTCGAGCTTTGCGCAAAAGTTAGGCGACAGGAAGGGGAGGTGGTCCGGGTTTTGGCCGGTTGCCAGTTTCCATGCTTGCGGCTTTTGAGTCAGCTCATTTCGATAGAGATTCATCATTTCAACGAGACGAACGTAGAGGAAGAAAATGGAAAAAAAACTATTCTCACGTCGAATTTTTCTGACGGGGACGGCGGCAACCATCGCCGCGACGGGATACGCAGCGCCGGCCTCCTCGGTCAAAGTTCGAAAGACAACCCTGGCGAAAAGTGGATTTGTATCTCCTAACCAAAAGCTGAACATGGCGGCGATCGGTGCCGGCGGCAAGGGTGGCGGGGATATCGAGCAATGCGCGGATTTGGGGGAAAACGTGATCGCGCTGTGCGATCCGGACTGGAACCGGGCCGCGGGTCTCTTTAACAAGATGCCGGATGCCAAGCAGTACAAGGATTTCCGGCAGATGCTGGATGAGATGGGCGATCAGATTGACGCCTGTACCATCTCCACCCCGGATCACACCCATGCGGTGGCCGCGATGGCCTGCATGGAGCGCGGCATTCATGTCTATGTCCAGAAACCGCTGACCAAGACCATTAAGGAAGCCCGTGTGTTGACCGAAGCGGCCCGGAAATATGGGGTCATGACTCAGATGGGCAACCAAGGCCATTCGGGCGATGGCGTCCGCGATTTGTGCGAAATGATCTGGAGCGGGATGATCGGCGATGTGCGTGAAGTCCACGCCTGGACCAACCGACCCATCTGGCCGCAAGGGATCGCGGATCCGCTGCCGCCGGAAGATATCCCCGAAACCATGGACTGGGATAGCTGGATCGGCCCAGCCCCCATGCGTCCCTACAACAGCCAGTATGCTCCCTTCAATTGGCGCGGCTGGTGGGACTGGGGCTGCGGCGCGCTGGGCGACATGGCCTGCCACGTCCTCGATCCCGTCAACTGGGCGTTGAATCTTGGCTATCCTTCCAGTGTCGAATGCCTGATGGAAGAAGGCAACAGCGAGCAGACCTTCCCCAACAAGTCCATCATCAAATTTGAGTTCCCCGCCCGGGGCGCGTTCCCGCAAGTGAGCGTGACCTGGTATGACGGCAAACTGAAGCCGGAAATGCCGGAAGGGGTTGCCGAAGATTACCAGATGGATGAAAGTGGCTCCATCTTCATCGGCACCAACGGGATTATCGCGACGGGAACGTATGGCGAAGGGTCCCGCATCATTCGTGGCGATGCCTCGGGTGACAAAGCCCAGAAAATCATCCCCCGCCTGCCTGGAGATGGCGATGATATCCGCCACAAAATCGATTGGATCCGCGCCTGCAAGACGGGCGTGCCCGCGGGATCGAATTTCGACTACGCTGGCCCCTTCACCGAGTGGGTGGTCATGGGCAATCTGTCCCTCAAATTCCCCGGCGAAAAACTGCTGTGGGATGGGGAAGCCATGCGCTTCACCAACAAAAAAGAAGCCAACCAGTTTGTCCACTATAAATACCGCAAAGGCTGGAGCCTGTAAGCGGCTTTTTCTG
Source organism: bacterium (assembly GCA_034002445.1). Lineage (GTDB taxonomy): Bacteria > Hinthialibacterota > Hinthialibacteria > Hinthialibacterales > Hinthialibacteraceae > JAVFAP01. The sequence continues at coordinate 1,688 of JAVFAP010000248.1, forward strand.
ATATCTCGTTTTTCGAATCCCGCGAGTTCTCGCGGGATTCGCTGTTTTGGTCTCTGTGACTTTCTAGGGATCGGGGCAGGAAAACTAAAACTAGGATTGAGTCAGTAAGAAATCGAAGCCAGGATTTTCGCTTTTTCCCCAATCGGGCTGGGGGAAGCAGGCGTTCGACGCAAGGAACTAGGCCAAAAAAATTCGGAACCAGAGAGCCCAGAACCATTATTTTTTAGGATATTAATGGTATCATGGCCCCATAGAGTACCCTTAATCTTTTCAAAAATGTTGCGAGGAAAATATGAATGACAAACAAGTATCACGCCGTCTGTTTTTAGTCGGATCGGCGGCTACGGTGGCGGCTGCGGGGTGCGCGGCACCCGGTGGGTCTGTTAAGGTTCGCTCCACCACACAGGCAAAAAGTGGCTTCAAATCTCCCAACGAGAAATTGAACATGGCCGCGATTGGCGCTGGTGGCAAGGGCAGCAGCGATATCCAGCAATGCGCCAGTTTGGGTGAAAACGTGATTGCCTTGGCGGATCCAGATCAGAAGCAGGCAGCTGGGAATTTCAACCGGTATGCCGATGCCAAGAAATATCAGGATTTCCGGGTGATGCTGGATGAAATGGGCGATCAGATCGATGCTTGTACCATTTCCACGCCAGACCACACCCATGCGGTGGCCGCGGTGGCCTGCATGGAGCGGGGGATTCACGTTTATGTCCAGAAACCGCTGACCAAGACCATCTACGAAGCCCGCTACCTGACCGAAACCGCCCGGAAATATGGAGTCATGACTCAGATGGGCAACCAAGGCCACTCCGGGGATGGAGTCCGTGACCTGTGCGAAATCATCTGGTCGGGTATGATCGGCGATGTCACCGAAATCCACGCCTGGACCAACCGGCCTGTATGGCCCCAGGGGATCAAAGATCCGCTTCCGGCGGAAGAAGTGCCCGAAAACATGAACTGGGATCTGTGGATCGGGCCCGCTCCCTTCCGTCCCTACAACAGCAAGTATGCGCCCTTCAACTGGCGCGGCTGGTGGGATTTTGGCTGCGGAGCGCTGGGCGACATGGCTTGCCATATCCTCGATCCAGTCAATATGTCCATGCAACTGGGCTATCCCATCGCTGTGGAATGCCTGATGGAAGATGGCAACAGCGAGCAAACCTTCCCCAACAAATCCATTATCCGCTTCACCTTCCCAGCCCGGCCTGGCTTCCCCCAAGTGGATGTCTACTGGTACGATGGCGGCCTGAAGCCCAAAATGCCGGAAGGTGTTGTCGAAGACTACGAAATGGAAGCCTGCGGATCCATCTACTACGGAAGCAAAGGGATTGCGGCCTCTGGCGAGTATGGCGGCGGTTCCCGGGTCATCAAGGGCGACGCCGTGGGCCAAAAACCCGCGCAGATGCTGCCCCGCCTCCCCGGCGACGGCGATGACATGAAGCACAAGATTGACTTCATCCGCGCCTGCAAAACCGGCGTGCCCGCGGGCTCGAACTTCGACTATGCCGGCCCGTTCACCGAATGGGTGGTCATGGGGAACCTCAGCCTGAAATTCCCCCATGAGAAACTCGATTGGGACGGCGAAGCCATGCGCTTCACCAACAAGAAGGAAGCCAACGACTACGTCCATTACAAATATCGTAAGGGATGGAGCCTCTAAGTATCACCGCAGCACACGAACCAAAAAGTATTCCATATTGCAATTTTCCACCCGCGGGCAACCGCGGGTGTTTTTTATAAAAAAAGCCCGCCGAAAGGCGGGCTTTTTGGCGATGATGTTGGGATTACTTGTTCAGCAGTAAAAGCCAGTCGTTATGGTCTGGGGCTTGGAACGCCTGCTGGGGTTTCTTCTCGACCGCGCCCCCGTCAAGCCAGCCCCCGGTGCGGGGGCAGTACCAGCGGGCCTTGAGACCAGCGGCAAGCCCCACGGTCTGCAACTCCACCTTACCCCCTTCCGGCAGATAGGCCACGACGGTATCGCCTTCCGGTGTTTTTGCAACCGCGACGAACTCCGCCGCGTTGTCTTTTCCCGGCTGTGTGGCCAGCAAGTCCTGCACCGGAGCCAGATTCCACCAGGGGATGGATGCAAAAAATTCATGCAGGTAGCGCATCTGCACGGCACCAGGCAAATCTTTTGCCACCCACCAGGGCGCTCCCAATCCGGCAGAGCCATGGGCGGCTGGCACCTGCACTTGGGTGTGCCAACCCCAGATCCCCTGGCCGCCATAAGTCACGCCCGCGGTGGGCGAGACCAATAGGCTCCAGTAGCAGGCCCGGCGGACAGAGTGGTCGTTATGAACCTTCTTGGTTCTGTAGCCGTTATGCCCTTCATAATTGGGCTCAGCATTGATGACGGGCAGGATCGGCTCGGTGTTCCAATCCGTGCTGGGAGGGCCTTGATTAAGCCAGCGGAAGGTGCCTTCATCGTCTCCGTGCCCGCTTTGGTAAGTCAGCAGGTCAAACCAGGGCTCTCCACGAAATTCCTTGGCGATCCAGCCTTTCCCGCCGACATGCATGGTCGCGAGTCGGTGTTGATCCTTATGGAAGACCGCTCGCCCCACCCGTTTCCAGGTTTCGGCATTTTCGCCGCTATAGTTGCCATCGCCACCCAGAAACCAGATCACCTGGTGGGCTCCATAGCGCGCGATCATGTAATCCGCCAAGAGGATTTTCTGATCTTCCGGTAACGAATACCCTGGATTCACATCGCCTTGGATCGCCCAGAGCAAGACAGGGATCGCGACCAGCCCCTTCTGGTTGATGGCGTCCACATAGGCATCCAACCGATGGAAATAGGCAGGATTGATCTCGATTTTTTCTTTCCCGGTAAAGGTCGGGTTGCCATCGACGTCGGTGTTGAACATCCGCCATTGGGTTAAAACAAACTGAATGGCGGTAAATTTCTTCTCAACCCGGTCCTCTAAGAAAACGGTCCAATCTTCCAGACTGGCAAACGCGGGGCCGCACCAGACGGTATCCGCCATCCAAAAGAAGGGCGTACCATCGCGGTGCTCGATATAGCGCCGGTTTTGGGCCAGTTGCAACTCTCCATGCTGATAGAGGGGCAGATCGCCGTTATACGCCTTACAGACAAAGGATCCGCTCTGGTTATGCAAGCCTTCGTCCTCGGGATTGGAGCACTGGGTTGTGTAGGTCCACTTCCCGGTCTCATCAGGGGAAAAGCGGATTTTCCATTCATTCCCGCCATCCCAAAATCCACACAACGTGCGGATCTTTCCCGCAGGCGAGGTAAACACCACCTCCAGCCGGACTTCCTGTACCGGATTGGTGTACTTCGCGGTACTCTGGAAGCCAGTTTCGAAAATCTGCCATTGCATCGGTTCTGCGGCATGCAGGGGGCTGGCGAACAGGTACAAGCAGAGTCCCGTCAGCATGAGATGTATAGGTTTCATTCGTCCATTCTCCATTCTTTTCAGGATATCAGCCAGATTAGTGTAGCATCCAATCGCCAATGGCGCTGTAGGGCGGGGCGGTTTTTCCTGGAGTGGGATCACCCGCGTGCCAGTTGGAGGGATCGTTGCCAGGACGGGCCTGCTGGATGCGCTGCAAGACCTTGCCTTCGCCATCGGCTTCAGAAGGCCAGGGGTCTTGGTCAAAGTAGATCACTTCGTCCATTACCACCCAATAGACCGTGCGATCTGCAGGATCGATTCCGAAGGGTTTCTCCAGGGTGATCCGGTCACCCCGGTTGGATAACTGGCCAGTGTAGGGGCCTGTCAACTCCACATCCGCGGCGGGAAGGCTGTACTGGCTCAGGAAGGCATCGCGGGCTGTTGCGTCTGACGGATCGAAGCCCACCACCAGCAAACGGCCTTGCGCGGGGATCATGCTGCCTGCGGGGAACACAAAGTCGATCCCGCCGCTGAGCCGCCACGAACCAATTTCATTCCACAAGGGGACCGCGGCCTCTGCGGGATTGGATAACTCCAGATACTCTCCAGCGGTGGTCTCGGTACTGCCGGGCTGAGCAGTGGGGTGGTACATCACCTCGTCAATCCCAATGGAGACAATACCAGGGGCATTGGATTGATCCCGTGTTGGGGTCATGGTGGCCCAGTCGGGGCTGGCATCGGGATCGCGGCCTAGCGATTGGTTTGTTTCTTGGGCCTGGAAGCGGATCGCGTCCACGACGCGGTCCACATTCGCTTTGCCCGGCAAGTACGAAAGGATCACAGCCTCTCCATTTCTGCTGAGTGCGAATCCCGTTGGATACACCGCCAGGTGACCTTGTCCATGGATAGAGAGATTGGGCAGGGGCCACTTTTTCAGATTGTCGAAATCATCACTGAGGTACCAATCTTGCAGGGATACCGCCTCGTTCGATTGGTTGTACAGTTCGATCCAGTCCTCGGTGAGGTCTGCGTTGGCGCAGAATTCATTGAGGATCAGGCTGGGCGGCCATGCCGTGTCCGCTGTACCTGGCGAACCGCCGATCACGGCACTGGCTCGCCAGTGCCTGCCATAATCCAGCGCCCCTTCGGCATGCCTTGCCAACGCATCAGGGAGGGACACCAGGGAATGTCCGCCGCCATCCGCTGCTGCCGGCCAGCCACGCCCATCGCCATAGGTAAAATCAAGGATGGTGCTGCCGTTTTCGCTGGTTTTCAGCACGATC
>JAVFAP010000249.1:0-6323 GCA_034002445.1 bacterium
GGGCCTTTTTTTCGTTAATCCCCGCCTCCCTCACATTTCGTGTCATTGCCCTGAATCAGCCCGATCCCCTCAACGGACTCACGAACCGGGTCTATACCCGTGAATTTTTCAGCCAGGCCCGGGCTCATTTGGCCGAAAAAGGGGTTCTGGTATTTTCAATCACCGGCACACCCAACTATGAACAGGGAGACTTGGGATTTTATGGCGCCACTTTGTACTGGACCCTGCGGGATATCTTTCCCCACGTCCTGGTCCTTCCCGGCACCACCTGGTGGTTTTTCGCGAGCCCCTCACCTCTTCTTACCTCGGATCCGGCCGAATTAACCACGCGCTATCAAGAAGCGCAGGTACAATCTAGTCTGTTTCGGCCCGAGTTCTATTCGCTTTATTATGAACCACCTCGGATTGAGGCGCTCCACTCCCTCCTGGAACAGAATTCGCAGGCAGTCCGTAACACCGATACCGCTCCGGTCTGTTATTTTTATACCTTCTGCCTGTGGCTGAAACAGTATGGGTACCTGCCCGGGCTTTCCCTGCAGCAGTTGGCACAAGGGGGGAGCCTCCGTATATTCCTTTTGGGCGGGACCATGGTACTGATGGGCACCCTCCCCCTCATCGTGGTCCGCCTCCTGAGCCCCCGTTCCGCACGTCCGCAGGCTTACCCGACGACAATCTTAGTATTCAATGGCCTGACGGGGATGAGCGTGGAGTTGTGCGTTCTGCTCTTTTACCAAACCCAAACCGGTTGCCTGTATGAGCATATCAGTATTTTCTTTGGGGTCTTCATGGCAGGCCTGGCGCTGGGAGCGCAGCAAGCCCTGTCCTGGATCGCCAACCGGGCTCTGCCCTTGCCCCGCCTGCTGTGGGTTGTCGATCTGGGTTTTACGGTACTGCTGCTTGTCACGCCACTGCTTCTCTATTTTTGCCGCCCCGCGTTTTTCTCGGTCCCTGTAATCGAGTTGGTCCTCCTCTTCTGGATCGGGGTGTTAGCGTATGGGATGGGGCTGGTATTCCCCGCCGCCTCGGGTTGTATTGCCCAGCATACCCCGCAAACCCCCGCCATCGCGGGCTGGGCGGGGATGAGCGATAACTTGGGCGGCGCGGTGGGTGCCTTCGGGACAGGGATCGTGCTGATCCCCTTGTTGGGGCTGCCCGCGACCATCTGGTGCCTGGCGGGATTTAAACTGCTGCTGGTGGGATGGGGCTGGTGGCGAATCCGGGAAACAAGCTAAAGGCAGAACACAGTTATCACCCGCCAACGGCATCGAGCAGAATTTGCGCCGCCACCTTGCCGCCATCGATACGTGGGGTCGGCTCCAAGGAGAGCGCGGGACGAGCCAGCACATGACGGAGAGCCCCCCATTGCCCGGTGAAAAACGCGTGGTTCGAGAGTTGAATGAGGGGAATATATCGGCCCGCCTCGGCCTCCAGCACTTGGTACTCTGGGAATTTTTCGCGGGGGGGATAGAGGATTGGAGTTTGGTGGGCGATGCACTCGGTGACGATTCCATACCCCAACTTGGTCATCGCGATATCACAAGCCTGGATGGCATCGGGGTGGTAGGTGGTCTGGGGATCGAGAAAGCGCACATTGGGAAACCTAACCAACGTTGGATCAAACGTCAGAAACAGAATATCCTCCATGGAGAGGAGGCCGTCTGGGGCCAAACTGCGCCCACCCATCCCGCCGAAGGAAATCAAGACCACCTTAGCCTGGGGATCGAGCCCAAAGCCACGCCGCGCTTCGTCTCTGGTTTTATGAGAACGGCGTACAATCAAGGGGACGGGCTGAACATGGGGGAAAGCCGTCATCGGCCCGCTCAGAGGGGTTTGTAACAGACAATCTGTTTGATGGTAATATTCCGCGATGCGATCGATCACCGATTGCATCGCCGGCATCTCTTCGACAAAAACCTGGAAGATCCAATCCCAGCCGAAATTCGCGACGAGGTAAGAAGGCACGCCAAGCCGGGCCGCGACCGCGATCGCCAGGGGGGAAATATCTCCCACGACCGCCCGGACATCGTGAGAGCGCAAGCGTGCGGCTTCGTCTTCCGCAAACTGGGGATACTGATCCAGCAAGGCACACCAACGGGCATAGGTGGCCGGGAGATTTTGGGTAAAACTATCGGGTTGGATAATCCCACAATCGTGGTTGAATTCGGTATAGTCAAAGGGGCGGACCAGCGATTTTTCAAACAGCCAGCGAGGTACCGCCGTGATAATCTCCACATCGATCGCGGGGGGAATTTGTGAAATGACCTCGATTTCGCGGGTGGCATGACCAAATCCATGCGACGATATGTAAAAGCAAATCCGTGCCATGATGGTGTATTTTCCCTTGCGTTGCGGAAGGATATCTGAAATGATACCCATACTCTATACAGGGAGAAACCCTCATGGAAAATCCAGAAGAAAAACTCATCGCCATTTACACCACTCTGGACGCGATCCAGGAAGCCCTGATCCGCGGTGCGCTGGAAGAAGCAGGGATTCAATATCTCGTCCGCAGTTACCATGATTTGGCCATGGATGGCATGTATGAAAAGACCTTTGGTCATTCGCAAATTCTGGTTTTTGAGCACCAACTGGCCGAAGCCAAACAAATGATCGATGACCTGGCACTGGATCAATCCTAAACCCCAGCCGTCTCATGCCTCCATGGCGATGGGGCCGAGGCGATGGAAGAAGGTGGGGTTCTTTTGTCTTGCCCTTTTAGGGCTTTGGCTTGGGCTGACACCAACGCTTCGCCAGGCGGGGGCACAAGACTCCGCCGCCGCGGCTCTTCCCAACGAAACTACAGTCACAATATTTCATACCAATGATTTCCACTGCACCTTCGCCCAGACGGAGGCGGTGCTGCGCACCCTGCGCCGGGCCCGCGCGCAATACCCCGCCAGTTTGTTATTTGACGCCGGAGATATGTTCGAAAGCAAAGTTACAGCGGTGTTGCAGGCCCGGGGCAAGCCGGTGGTGCAATTTATGAACGCCGCGGGTTATGACGGGATGACCCTGGGGGACAACGCGTTCGACGGCTTTACCCTCGATGATCTACGAGCATGCATGGACGCGTTTCGATTTCCTGTCTTATCCGCCAATTTATTCACGAAAAACGATGGGGCCCCTCTCACCCTCCCCTATTGGATTTATCACATCCAAGGCGCGGTGATCGGTGTGGTCGGCATCTATGATGAAGAATCCCTGGCGCTGGCAGGCATCCAGGTTGGGGATCCAGTTTATGCATTGCAACATTATGCGAAACACTTGCGCGCGAGGGTTGATTGTCTGGCCGTATTGAGTCATTCTGGACTTGCGAGCGACAGAAAACTCGCCTCCGCGGTATCCGGCCTCGATTTGATCATCGGCGGCTCGTCGCAAGACGCCCTCCAACAGCCCGTGCGCGTTGGAACCACTTCAATTGTCCAGGCTGGAGCCTATGGCTATTATGTGGGCGCGGTTCAGTTGCGCATCGATACCCGAAGACACCGGGTTATAGAATGTCAGGGTTGGCTGATTCCGACACAGGGGGATGGAGAGTGACCGGACAGATCGTTTAGGTTGGAATTATGGATGAGAATCTGCATTTTGAAATTACACCGAATGGGGAAGAAAAACAATTTGTCCTGAAGAAACCATGCCGGTTAACATGTGAAACCAGCGTGGGACCGATCAATTTGATCTTGGACCAAGTGCGGCCCATTTTTTTGTTCATTGAGATTGAAGGCGAGATGCGCCGTTGCTACGATCTGCGTAGTTACAGTTTATCCTTCGAGACCAAGGCCGCGGTCGTGGATTTTTTGGAAAAAGTACGGGATTCTGATTTCTTTCAGCGAATTGTGGAAGATGAAACCGAACTCAACGAGGAGTGGGCGGAACTATAATTTCCAAACCACTCCGGAGCCGAAATCCACACAGATTTCCCCAGGCCCCCTGCCACGCAGGAAGCCCGGGAAAGAAGATCTTTATTGGAAAGGCCCCGGGACGGGAGCAGGCCAGGCCGTAACGCCACCATCGAGATAGCGGACATTCGCCAAACCCAATTGTTTTAGGATCAGGCACGCCAACGCGGCATTGAGACCCACGTTACAAGTCGTGACAACCAGCCGGTCCTTGGGGATTTCGTTCAGCCGCTCCCGCAGCGCCGCCACAGGGATATTGACATCGTTCGTGGTCACCAGTTTGGCACGGGCTTGGGGTGGGCGGACATCCAGCAAAAATACCGACTCTCCCGCATCCAGCCGGGATTTCAACTCCAAGGGCGCGATCCCATCTGTCTTGTGGTCCAGTTTATTACGGACCACGTTGGCACTGGTGGTCGCGTTACCCAGGGGGGGCGCGAAGGGGGGCGCATAGGCGAGATCCAGTTGCTGCAAGTCCGCGACATTCGCACGCAGGGTAATTGCAGTAGCCAAGGTATCGATTACTTTATCCACCTTCCCCGGCCCCCAGCATTCAGCCCCCAACACGCGCTCTGTTTTTTTATCGATAATCAATTTGGTAATGACCGTCTTCCCTTCCGGCATGTAATGAGGGGCATCCCCGGCGGGAACGACCACGGTCTCCACATCGAAGCCCGCCTCCACTGCCTCTTTTTCTCCCGCGCCAGTCCGCGCCACATTCAGGTCAAAGATGCGAAAGATGCTGGTGCCCAGCACTCCTGGGAAGATTTCACTCCCCCCCGCGAGGTTGATTCCCAACACCCGGCCTTGGCGGTTGGCAGTTGAACCGAGCGGAATCCAAACCGGTTTTCCCGTGACCAGATGCTTCATCTCTGAGCAATCTCCCGCCGCGTAAATATCCGGAACATTGGTGCGCAAGTGGTCATCCACGGCAATCGCACCGGTGGGGCCCAGGGCGATGCCCGCCTCTTTCGCCAACCCGACGTTGGGACGCACACCAATGCAAAGCAGCACCAGGTCGGCGTGCTGTTCCTGCCCATTGATGGTGACGGCCCGCACGCCATACTGGGGAGAACCGATCACCGCTTCCAAACTAGAGCCCAGTCTGACCCGCACGCCATGCGCTTGCAGCGTGTTGTTAATATGATGACCAATGAGGGGATCAAAGATGGGAGCAGGCAGAGGCAGACGTTCGACCAAAGTCACTTTGATATTTCTCGCGACCAGCGACTCCACCATCTCCAGGCCGATGAAACCCCCGCCAACGACAATTGCCTCATTGACGGAATCCCGGTCGATATATGCCCGGATCGCATCCATGTCGTCAATGGAACGCAAACTGTAGACACCGGGAAAATCAATCCCCGGAAGTCTGGGAACAATTGAGGAAGCCCCGGTAGCGATCACCAGTTGGTCATAGGGGTGGTGAAAGCGAAGGCCTGTTTCCAGATTCTCAACTTCAACCTGCTTATTCGGCGCGTCAATCTTCATCACCCGGTGATTCAATTGGACCTGTACCTGGTATAGCGAGAAAAACTGCTCCGGCGTCCGAGCCAGCAGATTCGCGCGCTGTTGGATATGCCCACTGATGTAGTAAGGCTGCCCACAGCCAGCATACGAAATGTACGGTTCCTCGGTGAATATCGTAATCTCGCAGTGTGGATGCTCCCGGCGCACTTTCGCGGCGGTTTTGGTTCCCGCCGCGACGCCACCGATAATAACAATATGCTGACTGTTTTTATTCATGGGTATCGGCTTCCTTCTTTTCTTCTGTCTTTTTGGATTTCCAGTCGCATGCCCCAGAGCAGCAGGTGGGAATACCCAAGGCGGGTAAAATCACTTTCATCAATAAAAACCAGCCTCCCAAGAAGAGAAGGATAAACAGCAGGTCATTCAACATCGAATGGTCTCCTTAATCATATACCTTATATTCGGTATTCTCGTGTATCAGATCGTGGCAGTCCGCCCAGGAGCATGGGATTGTCCATGGACGGACCAGAACACTCCTTATTTCGGCTCGTCTGCCCGGGGTGGAGTTTGCTTTTCCGCCATGTCCTTCCAGGAAGGATAGCCCATCTTTTTCAAGAGCACTTCCATGGGACAAAACTGCGTGAAGCCAAACTGGAAGAGATTGAGGCCGACAAACAGGGTCAGCGCGAACCACCAGGGGGAATGCAGTAGTCCCAGGGTGGTGCTGAGCAGGATCATCAGCCCTGCACAAATTCGAATAATCCGTTCGGTTGTCATGATTGGGTCTCCTTTGATTCGTGGTGTTTCGCATAAACCAGGTTGTAGATAATGGGAATCACGAGCAGGGTGAAGGCGGTCGATGCAAAGATGCCGAAGATGATCGCCCACGCCAGCCCGCTGAAAATGGGATCCAGGGTAATAACGACATTCCCCAAGAGCGCCGTGCCGGCTGTC
>JAVFAP010000250.1:0-6312 GCA_034002445.1 bacterium
TGGCCCCTCTGGGTGAACAAGAAGAGCAAGGGACTGGCAACAAAAATGGACGAGTACGTCCCGATGACGATCCCGATCAGCAAGGTCAAGGCAAAAGCGTGAATCACCGAGCCGCCAAATAAAAACAGAGTGAACACGACGAACAACGTGGTCAGCGAAGTATTCACCGTACGGGACAACGTCTGGTTGACACTCAAATTGATGATTTCTTTGAAATTGAGCACCGATGACTTATAATTCTCGCGGATGCGGTCAAACACAACGATGGTGTCGTTGAGCGAGTACCCCAGCACCGTCAGCAAGGCCGCGATGGTTGGCAGGTTAAACTGGGTTTTGGTAACAGCCAGTACCGCGAGAACAAAAAGCAAGTCGTGGAACAAGCAGATCACAGCCGCCAAGGCGAAGCGGAATTCAAACCGCGCGGTGATGTAGAGCAAGATCCCGAAACTGGCGAAGAAGATGCAGTACAGCCCCTTCCAAAGAAGTTCGTTCCCCACCTTGGCTTGGACGATATTCAGGTTCAGAGTTTCGAATTTCTGTTCAGGTAAGGCTTCCTTCAACTTGGTTTCCAGTTCGGCCGCCTCGGTTACCACCCCTTCACGCACCCGGATCATGACCCGATTTTCGCCATCCAGCACTTCCTGGATAACCGCGTCGCTCACGCCGACTCGCGCCAGATTACTGCGGACATCACTGATATCGACTTTATTTTCAAATTTCGCAAAGAGTTCCGCCCCCCCCGCGAAGTCGATCCCTTTCAGATCGCCACTCACCCAACCCATGACCAGCAGGATAAACCCGAGAATTCCCAGGGTGCTGGTAAACGTCATAAAGTGGAAGGGTTTACGGAAGAAATCATAGTTGGCTTTGGAGAAGAAAGCGATCTTGCCCAAGCGCAGTTCCTTCATCCCCCAGGCAACCATCACATCTTGAATCACGCGGGAAACGAAGACCGCGGTAAACATTGACACGATAATCCCCAGAGAAAGCGTGACCGCGAAGCCCTTGATCGGCCCGGTCCCGAATTGGAAGAGGATCAAAGCGGTAATGAGGGTGGTGATGTTCGCGTCAAAAATTGTCATAAACGCGCGGCCATAGGCCTTATCCAAAATCAAGGGAATACCCTGGGTACGCTTGCTGTGTAATTCTTCGCGCAATCGCTCGAAAATCAGCACGTTGGCATCCACAGCCATCCCGATGGTCAACACGATCCCGGCGATCCCCGGCAAGGTCAGGGTTGCCCGGAAGAGCGCCATGCCCGCCAGCAGCAAGATCAGGTTGAGAACCACGGCAATATCCGCCACGGCCCCAGTCATGGAATAGTAGACCACCATGAAGATCAGAACCACCACCCCGCCAATCAGGCCGGAAAGGATTCCTTTGTTGATCGAGTCTTGCCCCAGCGAAGGACCGACCACCCGGCTTTCCTGGACAGTCAGCGGTGCGGGCAAGGCCCCTGCGCGCAGAACCACGGCGATCTGCCGTGCTTCCATAATGTCCCCAATGCCCGTGATCGTGGCGACACCGGTGGTAATTTTATCGATGATCCGAGGGGCGACATACACCCGGTCTTCCAACACAACCGCCAACTGCTCGTTAATATGCTGCTCGGTTACCCGCGCGAAAATCCGGCTGCCCGCACTGTCAAAGAACAGATACACCATGGGCTGGTTGTTGGTATAATCCACCCGCGCGTCATCCAAACGGGCACCCGTCACCGCTGGTGTTTCTTCCACCAGGTATAATAAGCGATGCGGATTATGATAATAATCCCCGGATTGCTGCAAGGGGCTCCATTTGAAGGTATACCCACGCGGAATCAGATGGCTGATTTCAGTGCTGCTGATAATGCTATCCACGGCAGTGTAATTGTTTTCTTCCACCACCACCGCCGCCATCCCGGTCCGACCACTGGGGGGGAACAGGCTTTGGAAATCGGTTTCGAGTGAATCATCGATATCGCCGATCACCTGCCCCATCATATTTTCCGGCGGCAGCAGATGGAATCCGAGTTGCGCCCCCGCCTGAACCAGGTTTTGTACTTCTTTGGGGTCGCTGACACCAGGCATTTCCAGTACAAGACGGTCTGGTGGCTGCTTGACAAGGGACACTTCGGCTACACCAAACTCATCCACTCGAGTCTGTACCACGGCCGCGGCGCTATCCAGCGTTCGTTCGATATCATAATCGATTTCCGCCTGGCTTTTGCCTTCTTTACGTAAATCCTCGACCATCTTATCCATGAAGGCCTGGTCGAGTTCGATCACCAAATGAACGCCACCCTGCAAGTCCATCCCATACTTGATGATATCTTTACGTAAATCGTTGTATTTGGAATCCAGCCGCTCCACTTCATCTATCTTGTAATAGGTGAAGGATGGATAGATCATCCAAGCGGACCAACACAACACAAGAAAGATCAAAATAATTTTCCAAAGAGGAACCCTCTGCATAATGGGACAAACTCCTTTAGGAATCCTGAACAGACTCGGTTTTTATGACTGTCTAAAAATAGACATGCAAACTCCAAATGTACATCCCCACTGGTTTACTGTCAACATCCAGAGACCAAGACTTGCCGAATCCCATCGAAAAATCCACCCTTTGACCTCACCTCGCTCCCTTCGGATCGATGACCAAAGATTCCACTTTTCCTTTGGGATCATGCTGGTTTTCCCTCCAATTCGCGGTAAGATGGTATACATTGAAACCCTGCCTGGAACGGAATGCACCCAATGCTGAAAAAGCCCTTACGCCTGTTTCTATCCGCTGGCGAGGAATCCGCCGACTTGCACGCCTCCGCCCTGTGCCAACACCTTCGGGAACTTGATCCCCAAGTGGCTCTCTACGGTTTCGGCGGCGAGAAGATGCGGGAAGCAGGGATGGAAATTCTGTATCCCCTGCCTGACCTTGCCCTGATTGGATTTGTCGAAGTGCTCAAACACCTCCCCACGATCCGCTCGGTCGAGAAACTTGCCAAGAAAACCTTGGATACCAACCGCCCCGATGCGCTGATCCTGATCGACTACCCTGGGTTCAATTTTCGTCTCGCCAACGAAGCGCACAAACGCGGCATCCCTGTTTTTTACTTTATCGCGCCGCAAGTGTGGGCCTGGAAAGAAAAGCGGGTGGAAACCATGCGCCGCTGGCTCACCCATCTCTTTGTGATTTTTCCCTTTGAAGAGTCCTATTTTCAAAACCAGGGCCTTCCCGCTACCTATGTCGGCAATCCCCTGGTGGAACGGATCCCCCCCTCTCCGGAAAAAACCGCGCCGCTGGCAGAACGGTTAAAATCCCCCCTGGTTGGTTTGTTACCAGGCAGCCGCAAGAGCGAACTTCGCCATCTGCTGCCCATCATGGTTCAAGCCGCCACCCTTCTGCGCGCCAAGCGCCCGGAAGCCCGCTTCCGCTTGATCGTAGCCGATTCCATGTCCGATGCGTTTTTGCAGACATTCCCGCTTCCCACTTGGCTGGAAGTGGTTCGTGATACAAACTACCAGTTGCGCCGGGAGATGGATTTTGCCTGGACCGCGTCCGGTACCGCCACGGTTGAAAACGCCCTCCTCGGCCTCCCCATGGCCGTGGTCTACCGCACCCAACCCATTAATATGTTTCTGGGACGGCACTTGGTCCGCATTTTATATATTGGGATGGTCAATCTCATCGCCCAAAAAGGCATTTGCCCCGAGCTCATCCAGGAGCAATGTCACCCTGCCTTACTCGCCCGTTTCGCTGACGATCTGTTCTCGTCCCCCGACCGTTACCAGGAAATGATCCACGATTTACACCAGGTGCGTAAAAAAATTGGCCCGCGCTCCGCTACCCGCAGCACCGCGGAATACATTCTTGCCCATTTCCACCCACAAACCTGATCGAAACCCAGAAAAAAAGCCGGATCCACATGGTCCGGCTTTTTATCACGATTCAGTCTGGTTTGGGCGTTATGTTTTCTTCTGTGTTCCCAGTTCCACGAGACCGTACAGATCCAGCAGCAGGTAATACATAAAGAGGATTAAGAAGGAAATCATTCCCACCGCCCCCACGATCAGACTGCGCATGGGATAAACCTTCTTGGGATTGGGGAAGGCCGAGTCCACGATGTACAAATCCTGCCGTTCGGAAACAACCGTGGTGGGTGCCCAGCCCACTTCCTTGTCGATCCCCCCGAAGATTTCCAAGGCCCGGTCAAAATCGGCCTTGGCGACCATCTCTTCCACATCCATGTCCGCCAGTATCTGGGATTGCTGATCCACCAGATTTTCCAACGCCTCGATACGGTGAATCAAAAACGAGCGCTTGGCTTTCATCGCGGGCAGATCGATCATCAATTTCTTGTATTCCAATTGCAATGCATAGTAATTGGTGTTGACATGCTCTTCGGAGAGGGAAAGACTCGCCAGATTTTCCAGACTCATCTCCCCCACCGATTCATCCAGAATTTCCTTGGTCAGGGGATCGTAGATCACCCGCCGATCCAAGAGAATGGTGGGTTCAAAATCGGTCGCGGAGAAGACGGCGGCAAAATACTTAGCCCGGTCTTCCAATTCCGTGATCGAGACATCCAGATTTTCTTTCTCTTGCCGATGCGTGGCCAGGATCGACGTGTTCGTATTAAAATCGCTCATCACCACCTGTTTCTTGTTCTTTTGCATGATTTCAAGATAGGTGTTGCGGAGCACATTCATCGATTCCAATATAGGCTCGGCTCCTTCGCGGATCTTATCCCGGCTGGATTCGGCTTCCAGGTCAATCAGGTTTTGGTTGGTTAGCTGGGCTTGTAGCGCGATCTCATTGGCGACATCCGCGCACATTTGGGGATCTTCCAACTCCACATACACGCTGATCAGTGATGTGCCCTTTTCGGTATCCACATCGATTCGCTTTCGGAGATCCTTGGGATATTTCAGTCGGTAGGGCTTCTCCTTGAGTTGAAACTTGTCGATGATATTTTTCAACATCAACTCGCGATAAAACAATTTCTCATACGTGTCAATCGAAACCGAGGGAAACTCCATCGCCCGTTCCCCGATTTTGGACTTGGTCATGAACAAATTCACTTCCGAACGATATCGCTTGGGGATAAAAAGTGTCGCAACAGCCGCCACGATCATACAGATCAGGGTGTAAAACGCGATCCGTTTCCCCCGCTCCCACATGACAATCATAACCGCATTCAAATTAATCTCACGCTCAACCATTAACGTCCCTTTCCCTGCATGTGTCGTATTGGCTTCATCTTGATTTCATCATCCCGCCACGCTGGCCGAATCCACCTGCCCAGCGGGCTCCGCTTCGGCCACTGGACCACAATACGGATGGGTGCGCAATGGCTCATCGAAAATCTGGCAGCCGTAGACCGTCCGCAATGAGGCCTGCCAAGATTTCATCTCTTGCTCGACGATCAGGTTGGGAACGGTTTTCTGTACGGCGGGGGAGTCGAATGCCTGTGCGTTGGACGGCATTTGATCCATCACCCAAAAGAAGACATAGCGGTCCTTGTTTTTTACCACATTCGAAAGGGTTCCGACAGGCTGGGCTTTCAACACGTCCAGAAAGTCTTTGTCATGATACGCCTGCGCCTCTGTATCGTGGTACATCGTAGTGTAGCCATAGTTATACTTGGCGTTCTCGCCATCCGAGTTGGCATAGGCGCAATCCTGAATCACTTTGCGCTTATCCTGCATATCGGAGGCTTCGTTGATTTTGGTATTCACCTCGTCCCGCATTTTCTGGGCAGAGGTTTTTGCTTCTTCTTCCGTCCGATTTTCACCAAAACTCACCACGACCTCGTTATATTGGGTGCGGTGGGGCGGAGAGAAAAGACCGATATTCTGATCATAATATGCCCGTATATCTTCCGGGGTAATCGCTTCACGTATCCCCTCTTGTTTCTGTCGCAAAAACACTTCGATGCGTTTCATGCTTCCCAGGATTCGCACATATTCCTCTTCGCTTTGGCCGGAATTCTGGATGTTTTGTTGATATTCTTCTTCACTGCTGAACATGCCCCGCAGTTGTTTCCGCAATGCTTCCTCATCCTGTGGCGAGAGTGTCACCCCGCTTCGCTCCGATTCCAGCATCAGCATGTAGTTATCAACCAGTTTCTCCAAAATCGCCTTGCGTTCCGCCGCCAGGTTCTCTTTTGTCAACGTCGGGAGAACATCCAGCCGCTGCACGACACGAAAACGGTCATACAGAATCTTATCAATCTGCGACAGATACAGTTTTCCGTTATGCCACGACACCACCAGGGGATCCCCTGGAAAGGCGGGCTGAGAATCCAGCCCCTTGCCAAGGGCTGGGTCTGGAGAA
>JAVFAP010000251.1:0-6303 GCA_034002445.1 bacterium
GTTTCCTGCAATCAAAGGGAGCATTTCCACTCCCTCTCCCGCGCTTCCGGTTTACCAATGGCAGGGCATGCTCCTGCGGGATCTCACCGGGGAGGCGTTTTCCGCCTTTGGCGTGAGCAAGGAGTCTGGCGGGATCCATGTCTTTGCCCTGGCCGATGCCGCCACCGCTCCCCTACGCCAAAATGATCTCATCCAGGCGGTCAACAGCGACCCGGTGCGCACCATCGCCGAGTTGATCCACCGTCTGGCTTCCCTTACCCCCGGCGCATCGGTTACGATTGATGGGGTTCGGGATCAATCCCCCTTGCACATCAAAATCCCTGCGCCGGTCTCTCTCCCAACACCAGGGGAGGCAATCCAGACTGGCGAATAGGGGTGAATCAGCACAAACCAAGAAAGGTGAAAAGAATGTCTTTTGTAAAAACTGGATTATTCAGTCTGGTATTTCTCGTCGCCATCTCTGTCTCGGCGGATGTCTCCTTACCTGTGGGCTCCGCCCCTCAGCCGCTGGAACTGACCCACTTCCCCAGCCGCATGCACGCCTTCATCTGGCGCAACTGGCCGGTGGTGGAAGCCGAACGTCTCGCCGATGTTCTCCAAACGGATGCCGCCTCCGTGCAGGCTGTCGCCGAATCCATGGGCCTTCCGCCCCAAGAACCGGTCGATCCATACAACCGCAACCGCATCTACATCACCCTGATTCGACGTAACTGGCATCTCCTCCCCTACGAGCAACTCTTACAGTTGTTATTGTTCACGCCCGAGGAATTGGCGCACTCTCTTCAGGAAGACGATTTTCTCTACATCAAACTGGGCTCCCTCAAGCCCAACTGCGAACCGCTCCTCTATACTACCCCAACTCCGGAACAGCAGCAGCGCTGCGCGGAAATCAAGGCCCTGGTAGAGGCCCAATTTGGCGATGCATTGCAAGAGCCTGCCGAACCGCGCTTCCACTTCCTCAAGGATCTGAACCAGGTTCAGCCCCAAACCGCAAAACCCCACTCAGGGGGCGGTCGCTTTTCCCCCCGCTATATTTACTCATACTGCGCCCTCTACGGCGATCCCTTACTGAATGACGATCTGGATTCTTACCCCGAAGGCCTCCTACAGCAATTGGCCGCCATCGGTGTCGATGGCCTCTGGGTGCATACCGTCCTGCGCCAATTGGCGCCCAGTCCTCTTTTCCCCGAATTTGGCGAAGGCCACGAAATCCGCCTCAAAAACCTGCGAAAACTAGTGGAACGGGCACGCCGCTACGGCCTGGGAATTTTCCTCTATGTCAATGAACCCCGCTCCATGCCGGATGCTTTCTTCACAACGCGGCAAGACATCCGCGGGGTCCCCATCGCCGGGCAGTATTGCATGTGTACCTCCACGCCCCTGGTCCGGCAATGGCTAGCCGATTCCTTGGCCTATGTCTTCACGGAAGTCCCCGGCTTGGCGGGGGCGTTCACCATCACTGCTTCAGAAAACCCAACCAATTGTGCTTCTCATGGCCAGCAGGCCAACTGTCCCCGCTGCAAGGACCGCACCCCGGCGGAAATCATCGCCGAAGTGAATGCCACGGTGGCCGAGGGCGTGCATCGTGGCAATCCGGATGCAACCGTCATCGCCTGGGATTGGGGATGGAATAATGCCTGGGCTCCGGACGCGATCGCCCGACTCCCCAAATCGGTTCGGTTGATGTCGGTCAGCGAATGGGATTTACCCATCGAGCGCGGCGGGATCAAAACCTCCGTCGGCGAGTATTCCCTCTCTGCCGTCGGCCCTGGTCCCCGCGCCATCGCCCATTGGGGCGCCGCGAAAAAAGCCGGCCTCAAAACCATGGCCAAGATGCAAATCAACTGCACTTGGGAACTCTCCGCCGTCCCCTACTTGCCCGTATTGGATCTGATCGCCGACCATTGCTCTCGCCTCCTGGCCCAGGATGTGGATGGATTGATGCTTAGCTGGACCCTGGGCGGCTATCCTTCCCCCAACCTGGCCCTCATTCAACAGTTCGACCAGCCCACCCCGCCTACAAAAGAAGCTGCCCTGGATGCGCTGGCGCTGGAATGGTTCGGCCCTCAAGGCGCTCCCCTCGCCCGCAAAGCGTGGACCTGCTTCAGCGAGGCGTTCCAAAACTATCCCTACCACGGCGGCGTGGTCTATACCTGCCCCGCCCAATATGGCCCCTCCAACCTCCTTTACCCCAAAAAGACGGGCTATGCCGCGACCATGGTAGGCATTCCCTATGACGACGTCGACCGCTGGCGTGGGCCCTATCCGGTGGAGATTTTCGCCCAGCAATTTGCCCTGATCGCCGAAGGCTGGAACCAAGGTATCGAGACCCTGCGCCAAGCGGTGCAGGCTGCCCCTGCCGATCGCCAACAAGCGGGCATCGAGCAGTTGCGTTTCGCCGAAGCGGCTCAACTCCATTTTGCCTCCGTCGCCAATCAAACCACCTTCACCCGCTTGCGCAACACCCTCCTGGATGAGAAAAATGCGCTGGAACAAGACCAACGGTCCGCGATCCAGGATCAAATGAAGGAAATCCTGCGGGATGAAATCCGCATCGCCCGCCGCCTCTTCTCCCTCACCAGCGAAGATTCCCGCATCGGCTTCGAAGCCTCCAACCAGTACTACTACCTCCCCGTCGATCTGATGGAAAAAACCATCGATTGTCAATCGATTTTGGATCGGATGGATGAATTTTATCCCTGATTTGTAGTTCTTAAGATCCCGGATGGGCTACACCCCACGTGGGGGGTAGCCCATCTTTTTACCCCTACAAAGATCGTGTTCGATCTCTATCCCTGCCGAGTCTCCCATGCGGTTCCTGGGTAAACCCCTTTTCCTCTCTTCTCTCCCTTCGTTTTAATTCCCTGTTTTTGCGGCACTTTTTCTATAGATAGAGGCGATTATTCAAACCTGTGCGCACGGGAGATTGCCTTTCCTGCTCTACCGGTTCTGATCCCCGGCGAGGATCGAGAAGTGGCGTTCCCACCTCTTCGGCCAGAACCGGTTCTCAGGGGTCTCCGTCATTCACCGAAATGGATGACGCCCCCTGGGACCGCCGGCGGTAAAGTAGCGCGGATTTAACAAGAGAACACGGGAAAACAAGCCTTCCACAATAAATGGAAGCATTCCAAAGAGGGATGGATTCAACCATTCGTTTCTCTTGGATTCCATCCCCTTCTTCCCCCTTCTCATGCAAAAGGGGCTATCGGTGTTGGCGCACAAATGATGGATGGATAACAACAAGCAACCCTGTCCTGACTTCGCATTTGCACCACCCAAAATTCAATTTCCACTCCACCGAAATCTTGTCAAATCAAAATTTAACTCCTAGAAAAAAAACGATCCTCTGTAGGGTGGGCTCAAAGCGCCGAAAGGCGCGTAGCCCACCATCGTGTCACAAAAAATTCATCATTCGTAACCACCCCAACCCATTTTGCCTTTAAGCGCTGAAAGCGCGTCTCTGGATAGCGAAGCGGGGAATCCGCGTTAGCGGATGGAACGCTGGAGCGACGCCGCGATGGGCTGGCCTAAAGAAGCCGCCCCCCTCCAACCCAATCCAACAAAAACTGCTCACTGCCCACTATCCACTGCATCTGTAGGGTGGGCTCAAAGCGCCGAAAGGCGCGTAGCCCACCATCGTGCCGCAAAAAATTCATCATTCGTAACCACCCCAACCCATTTTACCTTTAAGCGCTGAAAGCGCGTCTCTGGATAGCCCAGGGGGGAGACCATTTTTTTCAAAAAAAATGGTCGGAACCCTGGGCGATACCGCATTTCCCAAACAAAGCCCAAAAAAATCCCCCTGATGGGTAAGAATCAGGGGGATTTGCGACTATCCAATTCTGCCTATTGTAGCGGGACCACCTTGGCGCAATGAAGGTTCACTGGGCCAAGCAGGCCAGAAGGCAACAGCGCGTCATCTTTCTTCCACAAACGCCAACTGGTGAAGGTAAAACGCCCGGCAGGGCTGGGCTTGCCTTCCTGCAGCCAATCGGGCCAGGCTTTCAAAGTCCCGTTGGGATGGCGTTCGCTGTCCTCGGGCAGGAACTCATCGCCGATCATCCGGTTGGGCCATAAGTTGGTAACCGCCACTTCCAGCGTATTCTCGCCCTCCTTCATCCAGTCTGTGAGGTCCACGCGGTAGGGGGGCTTCCACAGCAGCGCCAAATCCTTCCCATTGATCTTTACCTCCGCCATCACCTCGACCTGCCCCAAATCCAGGTACAGCCGCTGCCCTGGCTCCATCATGGTGGCAGGGACTGTCAGGGTGGTGTGGTAGGTCGCGGTGCCAGAATAGTACTGGATTCCCGGCGTCGGATGCTGGCTCCAGCATTCCAGCGCGTCAAACACCGCTTCGTCCGGCGCGCCCCAGCCGGGGGTGAACTTCACCGTCCACGGCCCATGGATTGCCTGTGCCGGTGGCACCTGGCTGATGGTTGCGGTATGGATTACTTCATTTGTTGTTTTCCAGGTATACGTTCCTGGTTTGAAAGCCAGCAACACCGGGCTGCCTTTCGCATTACCCTCGACCGCGGCGATGACCGGATGCGCGATCGCGTCTTTGGCCTTGAGGCGGATGATATCCGGATCTTTCCCCGTGGCTGAATAGGCTTTCCCATTGAGGGTATAATCAAATTCGAGGGTCTTCACGACTAAGAAAGCCGGATCGTCCCCAGCCGCCATCTCCGCCACCCGGAACTCATCCAGCCCGGTATCCAGGAGCCGCTGCAGTTTTTCCTTGACATCCCGCGTCCGCGCGGGGTCGGTTAACACCCCATAATGGGCTTTTTGAATGGTGATATGCAGGGCGTCCTTGCCAAGATGAATCGTGTCGCTGTCCTGCCCCTTCACTTGGTAACTCTGGTCTTCGATGGTGTACTGGACAACCAGCGTCTTGGGGGTATCGACGGCTGGATCGCCGCTCTGGGCCAGGCGTTTGACCTCGATTTCCCGCTCGCCATCATCCACCATCGCCTGGATTTCCGCTTTGACATCGCGGTTGCGCGCGGCGTCGCCAGGGATACCATAGGTGGCTTTGTCAATCTGGATTTTAACCGGCGGTTCGGCGAGGGCCGAAAAGAGGGGCTGATCGTCCTTGCTTAAAGAGACGATCCCGTTTTTCTTCTGCTCTTCATTTCGAAAAACGACAAAAACCGACCCAGCCGGTTCCAGGGAAAGTGCGACTGTGGTTGTATCCCGATCCTGCGTGTACAGCGGTGCCGGTTCGATCCGGCCACTATCCGGCCACCACAATTCCGGCGCCTTGCCTTGGATACGGAAGGTGCCGGGGGTATCCAGATACCCGTTCGTCGAGTTGGAAATAAAATACAAATCCATCGCATCGCTGCGGCGGTGGATGAACCGCAGTTCTTCCACACCCGAAAAATCGGCTGCCACGCCATCCGCTTTGAATACCGTCTCCGGCTTCGCCGTCCAGACGATCCGCCCCTTGCCGTAGCGTCGTTCTTTGACCGCTTGCCCATCGCAATCGCCCCACAGTTCGGCCGCTAGGGCTTGCACTTCGGCATCCACGGCGGGATAGTCTGCCAAACTAGGCGATTTGTGCGGCGGCGCGCCGATGACCGTGGCCCCATCCTCCACCAAGTCCTTAATCTTGCGCAGCAAATCGGGGGTCATGGTGCGGGTGGCGGGGAGCACCAGCACGCGGTATTGCATCCCGCTGGGTAAGGTGATCCAGCCGTTCTCCACACGCATCAGGTTGAGCACCGCGTCCGCGCTGCATTCATCCCATGCGTAGCCTTCACGGGGATGATCGCCAAAGCCATAGGGCGGGGTCTGGGGCTGCAAATAGCAAATATCCGCCACATACCGGCCTTGCCGCAACATGTGCTGGCAACGGGATAGGTATGTTTGCCAACCCGTGGTCTGCTCCCACCAGGTTTGGGTTCGTTCGTAATGCTGCCCCCAGGGGCCCATGGTCATGCCCGGCAGGCGAGGTTCTTTCCATGGCTGCATGGCGTAGCGGTGAAAGACAAACCGGTTGATTCCTTCGCAAAATGCCCAGTCGCCCAGCGCCTTGATTGTGGCTGGATGCAGTTTCCACCGTTCGTCATCACTCGCAGTGAAGGTCTCCGCGCCGATGATGGTTTTGCCATACACATGCCCCGCCGAAGCCATCCCTCGGCAGGTCTCCATCGCCCCGCCGCCCGGGGTCCAGAATTCCCCCATTGGCTCATCGCAGTCGGCCGCGTAAGGGAGCGAATCGCATGGGCTGCCATAGGCTTCGCAGGTAAAAGTCATGCCGTGTTGATGCGCCAGGATGTGCATATGCCCCGCGTAGTT
>JAVFAP010000252.1:0-6302 GCA_034002445.1 bacterium
TAAGTGGCGACAGCGGCTTGGCGGAAATCCTTGACGCGCTGGTCGAAGGGATTCATCCCACGCTTCACCCGCTTGATCCAGCCTTCGGCGAGTTGGGGATCGGTCCATTCACTTTCGGTCCCGGGCGCGCAGGCAAATTGCCCCACGGCCGCACCGAGGGGAACGCGGACTTTCACCCGAACCCAGTTATCGGTGAGGGTACGGATATTGGCGCCCTTGATGACGATTTCATTCTGTCCCATGACCCAGCCGGTGGCAAAGTCGCGTTCGGGATCGATGTAATCCACCCAGGGAGAAAAGGCCGGGGGGCTCTCCGGGTTGACGTTTGGATCGACCTCTTCAAAATCGTTGGGGTTATCGCCTGCGGCGATCTGCCAAAAAAATTCAAAATCCTTGCAGTCGCCTCCGCAATCGCCCGCCCAACGCAGGGTGATTTTTTCATCGAATGGGCATTCCGGCGCGATGGCGAGAATTTCGCCCTGATAGGGTGGACAGCCAACATAAAAGACTTCTACATCGGCGGGATCGGTGATTTCCAAACGGCCATTATAGCCGAGTACCACCCACCCCGGCTTGGTGGCGGAGCCGCTTGCCAGGGCGATACCCCAATCGGGACTGGGAGGTTCGAGAACATAATCCACGTCGCCCGAGCCAGGCTGCTGGGTAGCGGTGTAGAGATTCTGGATAGCACTGCGGAAGGGGGCGTGGTTGCCTTTATCGAACGTTTTCAGGATATGCTCGCGTTCACTGATGGACATAATCCCCAATAATTTCCGTTTGGGATCGCCACTGAATGTCAACATGCCATTGACTTCGTCATAGGAGAGCCGAGCCTGGATATGGGGGTCCAACTTCGCAAAATACGTTTCGTAGTCCACAGGGAAACTCATAAACGCCAAAGGGACGGACGAACTCTTGTAAGGCATGATCAACACCGCGCCGGTCTCGTTGTAGAGGATCTGGGCGCGGCGAAAACCGCTGCGGTCGCGGGTCTGGCCAAAAGCCATGGTAGTGTAGACATCCTTGCTGGAACCAGGGGGATTCTGTAGGCTGGATGGGATCGTCGGCCAATAGACGTTCCAACGAACATTCTGGGGATCGCCGGTTCCATCATCCAGCCAGGGCTCCCAGCCTTCGCTCCGCCAGTTTTCGAAATATTCAGAAGTCAATTGCTGATTGCCCTGGCGGTACCACAGGTTGCCCTTTTGATCATCCCAAATATAGCGGTCGACCGGTGTGGGAAGAATGATGCGGTTGCCTGGCCCATAGGGCATGTAGAAAGCCAGGGGGGCCGGGGGGCGCAGAATGGTCCCGGCGGTCGTGGAGTAGATAAACTCGCAAGGCTGCTGTTCACAGGGGCAACCCAGGATGGGGGGATCGCTTGGTTTGATCTGACGGACCACCCGGATGACATCGAACTGCCACGGGGATTTGTTCAGAATATTTTTTGGGGCCAAACCATCGCGGTAGCGCAGCAGGATGTAGGGTTCGGAAAAATCATGGAGCGGATTGAGATCATCGCGGGCGGCAAAAATGGGATCGCCGGGGTTGGTCACCCACTGGGCATGTTCTTCGTTGGGATTGAAGCCGATCAAGGAGGGGTCGTCATCCTTGATTTCCGTGGCGGGATCGTCCCAGAGTTTCCCTAGTTCATAGATGGATGGTTCCTTGTATTTTGTGGCGTTGAAGGGCCCGACGCCCCGTTCGTTAGCGATGATGTTGCAGGCATCGGGTTCCGCGGGCCAGCCGCAGTTGTAACGGACGGGTTTTACTGGCCAGCATACATTCTGAGAGGCTTTATACCACCACGCCTCAATATACCCTATATTCACAGGAATAATGGCGCTTTCCACACCCTTGGCGAATTGATAGATGCTGGGGTCGTAGTTTCGTCCCTCATAAATAAAGCCGGAGAGATAGCAGGTCACATCATGAATGGTATCGGTGATGGGGTCGCCGATATTCCATGCTTTGTTGGTGCGTAAATCCATGTGATCGACGGTCTGGACCACCTCGAAAAAGATTTCCGTGCCCACGATCTGCTTTTGGGTGGTGTACATCAGAGTGCAGATCCCCGGATTGGTGGTAAAAAATTCCATCCCGCTGATGGCGGCATGGGGAGTGGGCTGGTGCATGATTTCCGCCCCGAAGTAGTAGGAGAGATCGACATGGGGATGCTCACCAGCAGCGCGGAGATTGACTTGGGGAGAGGCTGGCCATTCCGCCGCATACAGGTCGCGTTCGGTGGGCCAGTTGATCTCGTACAAACCCCGCTTGTACCAAAAGACAATGATGGATTGGCCTTCCGTTGGCCGGGTGGCATGGACGTTCCACATCGTGGGGCCGGGCTCGTTTTGCTGATAAGCGTAGGAAGTTTGCTTGGATTGGGGATTGATGCCCTTGGTGACATTGGGTTTACAGAGTGAGCCTTGGCCGGTGGGAACCAGGGTATCGGGCATGTTGGGTAGCAGTTTTTGGCCGACGGTGACCAAGTTGTTTTTAAACACCCGCTCGGTCCCCAATGGATTGAGGATCTGAATTACTTCCTGGCTCAGTAAGTTACCCTGGGGATCGTTGAATTCGACTACGACGGTTCCCGCCTTGGCGGCACGGAAGTTCTTGAGGGTGCCGACACTTTCCACTCCCGCGTCGGTAGCGTTTTGGATGATGGCGTTGTAGCGGAATTTGATAAGTTTGGGGTTGGCGGGATCATACCAGTTCGTGACATCCACCAGGGGGCCATCGTATTGAAAGCCTTCGACCGTTTCGGAGATGAAAAAATTGACTGAGCCCTTGTCCTCGAGAATGTTGTACGATTGCAAGACGGATCCCGTCCCCGAGCGCCAGACCAAGCGAACAAGGCCTTTTTCGTTGGCGTACAGTTCGCCTTGGTGATCGGCACCCCCCTTGGGATGCCAGTAGACTTTGGTCTGGGCTTCCAATGCCACCTGAAGCCCGCCGTTGATCACATAGAGCGGAGGCAGATTCCCACTCCCGTTGGAGAGATCGGCGGTGGAGGGACGTGGGATAGGATCCCCGACATTGGCAACGATGATAATATTTTCACAGACATCGCTGATGCCGTTGCTATCTTCATCCAGGGGTACGGGAAAGAGACCCCCAATGGGGTCGCCCATCCAGCCTTGGCCTATCAACTGCCCTTGGGTATTGCGAAAGAAGCCGCCGGCGGCGTGGAGATCGGCGGAGTTAATGGGCAAACATTCCTGGGCCAGGGCTGGCAAGGCCAGCAGCAGGACGAATCCCGCGATGGCCCCGAAACGGAAATGATGGATTGCTGCACGTGGTTGGTTCATACTGATACCCTCAGCATCTGGGACGATTTGTAAATCCGCAGTGTGCCTGCCGAACAGTTCCGAACGGGTGGTCACGGGGTTTCTCTTTTCAACTGTTCTAGTTCGGAACGGAGTTGCTGGATTTCTTGCTGCTGGGTCTTGATCGATTCAATCAACAAAGGCACCAAGCGGGCGTAATCGATGGATTTATAGCCATCTGTGCCTTCAGATACCACCTCGGGAACCACGGTTTCGACTTCCTGGGCAATCAGGCCAACCTGTTTGGCTTCGGGGAAATTCATATCCTGGAAAGCGGAACGGTTCCAATCGTATTGGACACCCCGCAATTGGGTGATTTTATCCAAGGCGCCCTGCAGGGGCTCGATATTTTCTTTCCAACGCTGATCGCTATGGTATAGCGTGCCCTGGTTGCCGATGGTGCCACGCACATCGAGAGTGTAATTGGGTTCTGTGGTTTTCACTCCCACCCGGCCAGAATCGCTATCCAGCGCCAAAAGGCTCGTCCAAGTTCCTTGCGGAATCGGTTCCACAATGATGGGAGGCGGATTGATGGGGACAATCGCGTTGGGCTCTGCCTCGGTTTGTGTAGCAGAACTGGACTCGGAGGATTCGGAAAACGGGTTGATAATTGTAGTCTCCCGGAAATACATAAATGCGAGCAATCCGCCCCCGAGGGTACTGGTATCGTTGGTGGCATCGATGAACCACCGTTCGCCGCCGGTACCCGAAGCGGTGATGCGAATCCCCAGATCCCCACCGGAGGGGGTGCCTTGAATGGACAGCCCACTGCGGTTGCTATCATTTTGGCTGACCCGGATATCGAGAAGATTATTCAGAGACCCGGATTGGGTGGTTTGGGAGATTCCCAATCCCTTGATCCAGGCGGAGGAGTTGGATTGGAGGAAGCGGGACGAATCCAAGCCATCCAGGAGTTGGGCCTGGAAAGCATAGGGGACACTGACAATTTGCTGCCGGGGGACAAGTTCGGCTTCGCCAACAATCTGAATCCCAATAAAGAGGGCGTCCCCCACGAAAAGATCGATGGGCAGGGGTGTAACGCTACCCAGTTGAACCGCGAAATTGCCATCGAAGAGGTCTACCGGCTGGGTTTCGGTCCAGAGGGCGAAGCCCCCGCTGGCTTGGTTATAAATATTGAACTGGATCTGAAAATTCTGGGTGCCGGGTTTATCGGCCACATACCCCCGGTAATTGATCAAAAGAGGGACATCCGCCTGCCCCATCAATTGCGCGGCGAAAAGGATCATTATAACCCAGCCCAGTTTGGAAATCAGGTTCATTTTCATTATCAACACTCCTCTGAGAATATCAAAATTCTTATTCGGTTAAGCCATCGTTCAATACGGGAATCGCGGCGACCTGATTGATGACAAAGACGCCTTCGACAGTGACCGGATCTTTTTTCAAGCCTTCGATCATTTCAAAATAGGTCCCGCCCAACACCGTATCTCCCCAGCCCGCCAATGCGGACGCTGTTGGGGAGATATTGCTGAATTGCAAGGAGATCGAGCGGGCGATGGTCCAATCGTTCCCCGCCTCTGGAGAAGCCCCTTTTTCCGGATAGGCGTGGAGGGGATGGAAGCGATGGTGGAAGGGATTGAGGGGATCGTCATTCTCCATCACCAGCGAGAGGGTGAGTTCGCTGCCGTGCTGGCCAAACTCTCCCGTGGCCTGCAGCAAGGGGGTCATCGGTTTCTGCTGTTGATCGAAAAGAGAGAACATCGCGGTGCTGATGCGGCGTGAATAAGGACGGCCATCCTTGAGAACGGCTGGGTGAACCGTTTCGCCGATGCGCAATTCATTCAAGAGCGATTCTGGGGCGTTGGGGGTGACCAGGATATAGCGGCCCGGCTGGCCATCGGTTTTCGCGTTGGGATAGCCGGGAACGGGATTGGGGGTATAGGTCCCATCCCGCCAGAGCAGAGTCACTTCGTTCAATAGACGAACGGCCCCCTCGCTATCCACATGAAGAATGATGCGGAAGCGGAAGGGCGCGGGGGTGGCGGTGGTGATCTCAAGATTGGGTTCCTGCACCTGGCCTACGGTAACCGTCCCGATCCAAAGTCCCGCGAAGGGATGCGTCTCAGTCTCTTGCCGAGGCAGCATCTTGGCCACCGCGGTCTGGGCGGCTGGCGCGGTTTTGGGGAGGAAACGGGAGCGGCTGTTCACACCAATCCATTGCCGAAATCCCTTCCCGTCGCGGATCAGGAGAATGCTCTGGTACAGAGCCTCTCCACTACCGGTGAAGGGTGTCATCTGGGGGCGGTCGGCGACGAGGAGAAGAGGCATGGGTGCGGTGGTCCCCGCAGAGATGGGGAATGACGCGGGGAAATCCAGGAAGGTGAGTTCCTGCTGATTGCCAACCGTCTTTATCCCATGGAATTTCAAGGGGACCGGCCCCGCCAGGGGCAGGCGTTCCACCACCTCGGCCTGGGGGATGGGATCGGGGATCGGCTCGGAGGGTAGAACGTCGATCGAGATCACACTGGACCCCGTACCATGGCGTTGGATTTCAAGAAATTTCTCGACATAATCGCGCTCATAGCGCAGTTCTGTCCCCTCGGTCAGATGGACTTCGATGGGGCCCTGGTAGGTGGAATTGCCTTGGCAGCGGATCCAGTAAGCCTTGCCGGATTCGATGGGGCTATCGCCTGAAACCGCAACCCAGCGCTGGTTGGTGTTCAATGTCCAAACATCCAAAGGCATATGGGCCGCCGAGGGGGTGAACCATTGCAGGAAGGTGGGGGGGGTCTCGGGATCGGAATGGAATCCAACCAGGTTATAGGCGTTGGGATTCCACTGCTGGCGATAGAGCGCCGGCTTGCCTTTCACCTTCCAGGTATGGGCTTCTTCCATCTCAATCAAGTAGGCTTTCCCCGCCTGGAGCGCAAACAGATTGGTTGCCATGGCTTCGGGGCGGCTCGCGGGAAAGTAGGCAATCCAGTAGGGGTCACTGGGTTTGAGTTCGGT
>JAVFAP010000253.1:0-6292 GCA_034002445.1 bacterium
GGCCACAAGGGCCTTCTGCAGTGAGGCGATCGCTTCAGCTAGCCTCCCTTGCTCCCTCTTTTGTTCTCCTAGATTGGAATAAAACATTGCCGCCATGGTCGGATTCCGCTCCAGTGTCTGTTCAAACGCCGGGTCCAACGCCAAATCCGATACGCCTGCATACGCGATGGCCAGTGCCCGCCACGCCATGGGGCTCTGGGTATCCAGCGTGACGGCGCGGTGGCCGATGGGGATCGCCGCCCGGCTGTCCCCGCTGCGGGCTACCGCCTCGCACACCAAGGAGGCGGCATAACCATACCCACTCAGGCATTGGTATACCACACGGGCTTTCTCTGCTGCTTGCGGATATTCTCCCTCCAGCATATGGCATATCATCGCTTCCATCTGAATCACTGTATCGTTGATATCCGCGCGCTGGCTTAGTTCGATGATCTTACGACAGAGTTTGGAACTAAACTTCTGTTCCAAAACGTAGTCCAGCCAATCCGGTGAGGGGGGCACGATGGGTGCGGGGTTCTCCCCCGCGCGGAGCTTGGCTTCAGCCTTTTGCAAGACGGCCTCGATCCGGCCCACTTGCGGCTCGCTTGGTGCCAACACGCGCATTTGCTCCAGCATGCGGCGGGCATCCTGGAAGAATCCCTTCTGTATCCATACCTCCGCCAATCGGCCCATTGCCCATGTGCTGAATGGATTCACCATCAGAATCTTACCCAGATTCTCTTCGGCGTGGTCCAGTGCCTGGGCGGCGATAAGCAGATTCGCCGCGGCCTTGCATTCATACTCCAGCACCATCCCCGTGGAACTCAATCCTGAGCCATAGCGCAAGTGGATCGCTGCCGCCAAATACTCACCTCTGCGAGAGTAGTATTCCGCCATCGCCAGACAGGGGGCCTTGATATCCTTGGTCATGGGCGTGAAGAAAAAATGAGCGGCATAGGACAACTGATTTTGGGCTAGATGATTTGTGCCAATTGCCAGCAGCGCTGTAGGGCTTTTTTGCCCGGAGAGGTCGAAGACATGGTTCCAGTAAGTCCCTGCGTCCTTCTCATACTGGTTTAATTGTATCGTTTTCCCACTCCAGAAAAGCAGAAGCAGCCCGCATGCCACATACCCGCCCCAAGTCAGGGCAGGCTTTTTCCATTCCTGCAGCCAGTCCAATCCCCCCACCAAAAACAAAAGAAATCCAGCCAAGGGAAGGTAGAGATAGGCCCAGTCGATGTAGTTGACCACCTGGTTGATCTCCACCGAGCAATAAGGCACCATCCCCAGGATGCAAGTCGCGAGTCCCAATCCCAGCCATCGCTTCTTCCATGCGAACCAAAAGGAAGCGGTTAGCGAAGAAAGCAAAATCCAAATCCAGACTAAATATTGAGGATTCGACCAGGTGAAAATCTGCTGAATGGTTTCATGCAAAATGAGGGGCAAATGGCGGCCCAGCAGCAGCGCTTCGGCATACAGACCCGTTGCTCCCGTAATAGAGTAAAATCCATGCCAGAATGAATCCTCATGAGTTTTGACGTACTTAAAATGTAATGGATGTGGCGTCAGTCCATAAAACAGCGGAATATATAACAAGGGGAAAACCACAAAGGGCAATAGGCGCGTTCCCGCTTTGACAAGCGGCGTGCGACAATACCCCAACTCGTATATCAGCAATATCAAGGGAATTGCAAACGCCATTTGGGCGCTGAAGAGCGCCAGCACACTGCAAACCAACGCGCCCCCATACAGCCAACGCTGGCCGGTGTGGCTAAACCGCACATACAAATTCAATGCCAGCAGGACCAGCGATAAAGCGAACAAAATATAAAACTGGTTGATGTTATTTACCAGTACACTGCTGACGGGATGCACTGTAAATCCCACCGAAACCAGCAGCCCCGGCAGTATCCGCGTGGTAAATTGTCGGGCCAGCCAAAACAGCAGCAGCGCGTTTATCAGATGAAAACACAGCAGCCAGCCGTGCCAAAATAAAATTGCGTCTGCCGAAAACACCATGCGGGGCAGAGTCAGCAACGCGTAACTGAGGGGCCGGTACTTCCCATCGGTAAACAGCAGAAAATCTTGTGTAAACACCAGCGGGATATTCTTGCAATGCGATAGCACAGGGTTCTGCAACACGCCTTCGTTTTGCTGAATCGCCCGGGGTGCCAGCAGGGCGGAATAATAAACGACAAGAAGTAGTAATCCATTGACCAGCACCGCTGTCAGCCAGGGATGGGCGGATAGCGATTCACGCCATCCTGGCGCGGAGATCGTCTTCGAGGGCAGGGAAGGGTTCTTTGTTTTACTTTTGTGGGCCATGGCTGTTTCCTTTGACGCGTAGAGTGACTTCCCGGGGCTCCGTCTCGGCTCGCATGGCTTCAAATAAAGCATCCTGCGGAATAGAGGGCATGGAAGCCAGAAATTCAGGGATGTTATAACTGGCCAGCGGTTGGTCCGCGATGGGCAACGCTATCGCGGGCGAGGCATGACCCTGTTCGTCGATATGCGTCAGGTAGAGATACGCGAACGCCCCGCTTTCCCGCTTGGACGAGAAGACCAGCCACTTGCTGTTGGAACTCCAACTATGCCACGAATCGGCTCCGTGCACGTCATTGCATTCCAGCCGGTGCGCATCGCCACTCAAGTCACCGGGAAGCAAATACAGTTCACTGGAAGCACGGATCAGGTCTCCCCCATCACTTTGGGTGAACGAAAACCAGCGGCCATCCGGGGAAAAGTGCGGAAAATAACTGCTTTTGTCGGGGTTTGACCCGCCGGGGATGGGGCGCGCTGTGGCTGTCTCGCTTTCTTCCAAATCCAGAATGTACAAATCAAACAAAATATGAGCGGGATGTTGCCCCACTGGGCTGCGCGAAAAGAGTAACTGTTTGCCATCTGGGGTCCACTGGGGATAAATTTCAAGAAAATTTGGGTCGGAAGCCCCCGGGACCAAGTAGGTCTCGTTGGCCTCCACATCATAAATGGCGATATCCGAGGTCGCCATCCCTGCCAACTGGGTCTCATACACGATGGGCTTCAACGCTGCGATCTTTTGGTTGGCCGAATAGGCCAGCCGATTGTGGTCCGGGGCCCAGTTCATGAAGGTCGTCATCTGAATTTCAAAGGGCAAACGAACCTTGAAACCCTCTTGTCGATCCATATCATAGATCGAAAGATAAGTCGGCAAGCGATGCGCCACGTTGACCAGACTGCGAACCTGGAACGACAATTTACCGGAGTTCCCGGTTTTGGATGAGAAATTGTGACAGTTTAGACAATACTCTCTCCGTGAGGATAAAAATTTGACTGCCTTATCGGTGCGGATATCCCGAATGTAAATATCCGGCGTCTTGAACGAACTGAACGGCGGCGCGACCAGCCGGTACACAATGAAATTGTCGGCGGGATCGGACGATATTTGAAAGAAGACCGGCGGGGTGCCCTGGATTTCCCCCGTTCGCTGCCCTTTGTGATCCTGCGCCACACCCTTGATGTGCAAAGAGAGCGGATTCCCCTGGCATTCTTCGGTTAAATGGCTCCACAAAGAAGCCGGGAAACGCCATCGTTTCTCGGATGTTATATAACTGTAGATTTTAGGATCCCCATCGATAACCAGGTTAATTTGCCATAAACTGTTGTTGGGGTCCTCCCAGGTAACATAAGGCGGGCATAGATTGGCGGGATACACACTCCCCGCTTGGGGCTCGACCACCTGCAAACGCGGATAGGGTTGGCGGTCCTGGTACACCGATTTATACCGCAAACGGCTGACCTCCAGGCTTTCCTTGCTCTCGCCGGCATGCTCTTGCATGGCTTGCAGCACCTCGTCCCGGTCTTCTCCATCCACATACTTAATCTCATGCTCGCTGTTTTGCCGGGTGATTTGGGATAGCGGTTCCGCTGCCTGGGATGGGGCCGCGCCCCCATAATGGGTTGTATCATACACTTCCCGGGCATAATAAACCGCTTCTTGAGGCGGGCACTCCGTTACCGGCCCGTTGAAGAGCGCTTGCCGTTGCGCATTACGGTAGAGGGGATAAATGGCCCCGATCAGAGCGATAAGTGCCGCTAAGGTAATAAACGCGAACGATGAAAAGTTGGCTTTCCTTGTCCATCCATTGTTCATAAGATCGTCATCCAGATGATCGAATATATTTTTCTTCTATCTTATTTGATGGATGAAAACCTGTCTATATGGGTAAGATCAAGGAAAGCGGATGGAAGATTTCTCTTCGAACTGGTTCCTCCCACCCGGTTCATCGGGATGGTGCGAAAACCGGAAAGGAACTTCTCACCTGCCTCTGCCCAAGAGGGGATACAACTCTTCCAGGTTGACCAAGATAAAGGTACTGTAAGAAGAATGCCCCTCTACGGGCCAGAAATGGGAATGAAGACTATGCTCGCCCGCTGGATCGATCTTCGTCTGTTGCGCAACGTTTGGAAAATTTCCTGGCCGACCGTCATCTATTCACTCATGGAGACGGGGCTCGGGCTGGTGGATATCTACTTGGCTGGCTATATCGGGATGGAAGCGGTGGCCTCCATTGGTTTATGCCGTCAGATTTTTCTAATCATCATGATCAGCACCCTCGCGATCACCACCGGAACCATCACCCTGGTGGCTCAGCATTTTGGCGCCCGCCGCTATGAGGCCGCCTCCTCCGTCGTCTATCATTCCATCCTGCTGGCAGTCATGGCGGGGCTGGTCCTGGGTGTGGCTGGCGCCTTCTTTGCCTATCCCTCCCTGCTGTTGATCGGGGCCAAGGACGAGGTTCTGAAACTGGGGACCGACTACCTCCAAATCCTGCTTGGCGGCGTCATCTTCATGCTGATCAACTTCGCCACGAACGGTATCTTCCGGGCGGTGGGAGATGCCAAAACCCCCCTGAAGATCGCCCTCTTCATCAACGGGCTTAATGTTCTCATCAGCTGGCTCTTGATGCACGGCGTATGGATCATCCCGCCCTACGGCATTAGCGGGATCGCGATGGGAACCATCCTCGCCCGGGCCATTGGCGCGGTGCTGGCCTTACGCATTCTGCTGGATCGTTCCCGCCAAGTCCGTTTGTCCTTCTATACCCCCTTCCAATCCGACCCCTTGTGGCAAATTCTCCGGATCGGTTTTCCCGCTGGTCTTTCCGGCTTTTTACGCAATGGCGCGCGCATCATCTTCTTCGCCATTCTTGCGTCTACTGTCGCGGGAACGACGGCCCTGGCCGCGGCTTCAATTGTGTTTCAAATCCGTATGCTCACCATCATGCCCTCTCTCGCCTTCCAAGTCGCTGTGGCCGCCCTGGTGGGCCAAAGCCTAGGCCGCAAAAATCTTGCCGAAGCCGAGGCCTACGGCTGGACCTCCCTCAAACTCTGTTCTGTGTTGATGGGGATTCTCAGCCTGACTGTTTTCTTCTTCCCCCTGCTTTTTATCCAATGGTTTACCGAGGACCCCGCTGTCTTGGCGTTGGGAAAGATGTGCATGCAGTTTATCGCGATCGAGCAGTTCTGCAATTGCATCTCCATCGTGGCCAGCGGGGCATTGTCCGGCGCTGGGGATACCAAACCCTCCCTCCATTACACCCTCCTGTCGCAGTGGATCATCATGCTTCCTTTGGCTGTGGGGCTGGCCTGGTATACATCCTATGATATCTATGGCGCCTGGTTCGCTTGGGGCGTCGCTCCCATCACCCAAGCCCTGATGACTCTTGGCCGCTTCAAACGGGGGAAATGGAAGAAGATCGACGTCCTCCGCGGCACCGCTCCCTTGGAAGATTGATCCCTTATAGCGGCAACCACAATAAAAAAAGGGCGCAGATAGCGCCCTTTTCCATCGGTTCAATCGGTCCCTTATCGGCTGCGTTCAAAACTGTTCAACGTGTATTGCGCGAAATAATTGGTCCCCCACTTCAGCCCTTCTTCGGTCTGCTGTGCCGCCTGGGTGTACATCACCGTCGTGTCGGGGATGGTGAATCCGGTGACCGCAAGCGTTGTCCCATTGTTGGCCACACACAACAGCAACTGCGTTTTCTCATCCACGGTGGTGGCGATCTGGAGGGATTTGCACTGGTTTGTGGCGCGCGAAACGGTGAAAATAATCTGCAAGTCCTCCGTCTTCAAGTTGGGATTCAGCGAATTTTTACGCAACAGTTGCAGCAGCGAATCGGGCAATTTTTCGGGGGTATAGGTATAAATCGCCACTTGTCGGCTGGCCCGCGTCGCGACCTTCTTGGGATCGGCGGGAAAGCCTAACTTGAGCGGTTCGGGATACCACAAATCCGGCAGATAGTGCCAGGTAAACAATTCCGGCACCGTG
>JAVFAP010000254.1:0-6283 GCA_034002445.1 bacterium
GCATGACGCGTGAGGATGAGCAGATCCTTTATAAATTCGCAATTTTTTGATCATCTTCCGACCAAGGCGGCTTTTCGGCAGCATCCCCCACACCGCTTTCATCAGGGCGCGCTCGGGAGTCTGGTCCAGCACTTCGTTATAGGCCTTGCGTTTCAATCCACCGGGGAAGCGGGTGTGGTAGATCAGCTCTTTATCCTGCATCTTTTTCCCGGTCAGACTGACTTTTTCG
The DNA here is from genome assembly GCA_034002445.1 of bacterium. GTDB lineage: Bacteria > Hinthialibacterota > Hinthialibacteria > Hinthialibacterales > Hinthialibacteraceae > JAVFAP01. The sequence goes on from JAVFAP010000254.1 coordinate 230, forward strand.
GCATTCACCACAATCACATGATCACCTGTGTCCAGGAAAGGCGTGTAGATCGCCTTGTGTTTTCCGGTCAGAAGTCTTGCGATTTCGGACGCCAAGCGGCCCAACACGACTCCTTCGGCATCAATCAAGTGAAACGCGTGCGTTGATTGAATATCTTCTGGGGTTGCAATATGAGTTTTCATGATTTTCCTTAGAAATCAAGGTATGGATTTTCTTTACTGATTCGCATTTAGCACGGAATTTAGGAGTTTAGTTTCCCGGACGCCGTTGGTCAAGGCGGACATGGAAATTTTCCAGAAATCTCCCCGGGATCGCATTGTCAAAACCCGTTTTACCAATACAATAGCTCGAAGGATAGACCAGACCGGATTCTAGGCAATCCAGAGCAAAAATCAAGAGAGGCGCGATCATCCATGATCTCTAAACGGTGTTTACTTTGCAGCAAAATCAAATCCATGGATGAGAAAGACGTATGCTGTGCCGAGTGTGAAGAGCGCGAACTCGATATGCTCATGGCCACGTATGCGTACATCCATCTCTCGGAGGAAGAATACATTTCCCCAGACGAGATCATCGACAATGTCGATGCGGACCACGAAGTGAAGTTAAACCTCAGTTTTGTCCGCAGTTGGATCCAGAAAGAATGGCTGGAGAAAAACCAGTTCAACCGCGTCACTGTCCCCAAACCCGTCCGGGAAAACATCCAAGCCGAAGGTTTCTCCATCACCAGTTGCCTCAAGCAGGTTTTGAACCGCCTCAAGGAGCACAAGCCGCAGTACAACCCCGAGATCCTTAAAGATACCCGCATGGATAGTTTAGAATCCCAACGGCGGGCGGGGATGGTTTACATGGAAAAGAAACGAAATGACTAGTCCTTATTGACCCCCCCTTGTCCGGCCTGGGGCAGGTCACTCTGAAAGAACACCGATTCCAGCGTCATTGCGTACTGGCTGCGGAACACATCCGCGATCTGCTGTTTTTGGGTGCGATCGCTTTGTAGCGTATACAATATTAAATACGCTCCCGGTGAGAAATCAGAATTGGGATACAGCCGTAGCCAATCCTGCAGCCGCAACACCGCCTGTTCTTTCTGACCGGTGTTAATGAAGTTCATCGCCCGCGCCAGATCCACCTGTTCCATCTCTTTTTTGGGGGCTTTCTCCGGCAGATTGGTCAAATACTCGATCCGCCCCGCATCCTGGCGTGAATTGGCCAATTGCAACAGGTTGATCCGCACTTCGTTCTTCAGCAGTTCCGGGTCTTCCCCAATCTCTGAGGCATCCTGCGCGGGGGCAAGTAACGCATCGATCTCTTTCCACAATAGCGGGATCACCTCGGTCCCGAGTTGTCCGCCGCTCATCAAGATCAGCGGAATCAACTCGTTCGCGGCTTTTTGAGCCCAGGCCGATTTCGGCCAGTTGCGGATCATGGCATCATAATACCCAGCCAAGCGGGCGCCATCGGTTTCGCGCTGTGCCATGCGGTAGTAAATCTCTGCCAAAGGTTTGACCGTGCCGGAACTTTGGATGATTTTCTCTAGCAAATCCTCCGCATCCTCGATCTGCCCATGCAGCACCAGGTTGCGTAATTCATCCAAACTGCGCTGAACGGTGGGGTCGACCAAGGCTGAGCCCAGAGGGATTTCCTGCCCCTGCCCCACTAGCCCCACTCCCAGCAGAAACAACCCGAATCCCAGAATGATAAGCCCTTTACGAAGCATGAACGCACTCCTCTTGTTGTACCGGTTTGCCAAACAAGGCATAGGTGGAACAATCTGTAATTTCAACCTGGAAGATGTCTCCCGGTTTATAGCGGCCTGAGGCCGCGGTCACCTTGACCACCCGCCCTGTCCGCAACCGGGCCTCGTACTCAATCTCATCCCCGACGGGAGTTCCGGGCCGTTCCACCATCACCTCAGCCTTTGAGCCAATCCAGTCGCGGTTCAATGCCAAGCCGATCTCATGCTGCAAAGCGATCAGGCGATCTAGGCGCCGCGCCTTGGTGAATTCATCCACCTGGTCCGAAAACTGTGCCGCCACCGTCCCCGGCCGGGGAGAATATTTGAACATAAACGCGCTATCAAAGCCAACGGCCTGCACCATTTCCAGGGTTTGCTCAAAATCGTCCTCGCTTTCCCCCGGGAAGCCCACAATCATATCGGTGGTTACCGCGGGGATCACAGTACGGCCCTGGAACAGAGAGCGGAAATAGGCGATTTTTTCTTCGTACATCTCCCGTGTGTAGCCGCGCGCCATTCGCCGCAATACCCGGTTGGATCCGGACTGGACAGGCAGATGGATATGCTCACAGACCTTATCCAATTCGGCCACGGCGTCAAACATGGCATAATCCGCATCCCGAGGATAAGAAGTAGAAAAGCGGATGCGCTCCACGCCATCGATCTCGTTCACCAGGGCCAGCAGTTTTTTAAAGGAAATATCCTGGTATTGGTATGAATTGACCGTCTGCCCGATCAGCGTGATCTCCTTCGCCCCTTTTTGAGCCAATTCTTCGCACTCTTGCAGCACAATGCGGGGGTCGCGGGAGCGTTCCGGCCCGCGCACAAAGGGGACAATACAATAGGTGCAGCGCTTGTCACAGCCTTTCATGATGGAGACAAAGCAAGGATAGGTGATTTCATCATCCGGGCTAGGATTCACCTCGTCGAAATCATCGTCGATTCCATGGATATCCACGATCGGCCGCACGCCCTTTTGCAACTGGTTCACAATCGGCACGATCGATCCCACCGCGCCGGGCCCCATCACCAGATCCAAAAACCCAACCCGGTCGGTGAACTGCTTCCCTTCCCGCTGGCCCATACAGCCGCAGATGCCCAGGTATTTCAACACGCCCCGGTCCTTGAGCTTTTTCAGTTGTCCCAGCCGCCCCCGCACCCGCTCTTCCGCTCCTTCGCGGATGGAGCAGGTGTTGAGCAGAATCAGTTCGGCTTCGCTCAGATTCTCGGTAGAGATATGGCCTGCACTACTGAGTAAGGCGGTCATGGTATTGGTGTCATAGACATTCATCTGACAGCCAAACGTTTGGATATGAAATTTCATGGGTCACTCTTTTATCGTTGGTTGCGTCTTTTGGTCACTCTATATCTTAGCAGGGATTTTCAACAACCAGAATGGCGTCCCAAACGCCAGCACCTGGAAACCCCGGCCAATTTGGGGCTGAGCGGCAAGACAGAAAAAAGGCCCGGAACCAGGCCGGGCCTTTTTGATAAACTGCATGAAGTGGTTTACTGGAAGAGTTCCCAGCTGGTGGTGAAGGATGTGCCTTCGACCACGAGTTGAGGACGCAGTTCCGGTTTGCCCGCGTTGCTGCTGGAGACGAAATCATGCGCCCCAGGCACAAAGCCGGTCGGTTGCGCAACCGGAGCTTTGGAATAGACCTTCTTGCCATTAGGCAGGGTCAGGTCAGGAGCCAAGAAAGCGGAAGGATCGGGATAGACTTCTTGCCCAATCTTGACACCAAAATTTTTGCCTGGATTGGCGACCCAGAATTTCACGCTCTCGGTCACATCGAACCAAACCCAGCCACCCACGGCAGGATCAAATTCGGTTGTACTTTCGGTCGGAGCGATATCTTCTGGACCTTCTGCGCCCATGGCTTGCCACAGATCATAGCCGGTCGAGTTCCAGGTAACCGCACCGGTGTTATCCGGGGTATCGGTTCCATCGACGCCAACGCCATTGGCCCCGCCATTGCCACGCGCCCACGGTTTCAGGATCCGGTTGACATTCAGGACATGCGCGGTTTTCTTGGTGCCGCTTTTTTCGGTCGCGGAACTGCCGGTGCTGCGTTCAAACCAATAGTACAGCCCGATTTTCGCGTTGGAGACCGCCGCGACGGACGTGACATCAAACTTGATCAGAATGCACTTGCTGTCATCATACAGAGGGGCGGTACTGCCATAATCGCCCTCTTCGATGTAATCCCATCCACCCGCGTTTTGGGGATTGCCACCGGTAGTCGCGGTCGTGCCCCCATTGCCGCCGTTGGTGCCATCCGCCTTGCGGACCAGTTGGTTCTGGTTGCCATCCCACGAAATAATATGGGTATCCGCCGTCCCAGAGTACGCAGGCCCTTGTTGCAGGGTAATGGTTTCAGTGAAAGCCGGAGAAACCACCAATGCCAATAAAGCGATGACGAAAAACGTGTTCTTCATAAATACCTCCCATACAATGTGGTGTCCCGCGAGATTGTTTCGATTCTCCGGAACTAATTTTGCCCCATAATACAAAAGCCTCTACATTTTGTCAATCGATTTTTCCGAAAAATTTTGGATTTCTCGCATTTTCAAATTTGCGGGAGAAGCCCATGCGTTGTCTAGCCTAACACCGGGAAATTTGCTACCGTGAGGGACAAGATAAGCTTGATGAGGAGAAGAATCCATGGATCGTCGTACATTTCTTCAAGCAGGCGCCGCGGGCCTGCTGATACAATCCACTGGCGGTTTCGCCAAGGAAATGCTGAATGTCAAACCAACCTACGGCCTGATCGGCTGTGGCTGGTATGGGAAAAGTGCCATGTTGCGCCTGCTGCAGGTCGCCCCAGCCGAAGTCGTGGCCCTCTGTGACGTGGACCGGCAGATGGTGGAAGAAGCCGCCACGATGGCGGCCGAGCGCCAGGTGTCCAAGCGCAAACCTCGGATTTACCACGATTACCGGGAGATGCTGGCCAAGGAAAAACTGGATATCGTCCAAGTCTCCACCCCAGATCACTGGCATGCTCTGGCGATGATCGAAGCGGTCAAAGCCGGCGCGGATGTCTACGTGGAAAAGCCCATCAGCGTGGATGTGGTTGAAGGACAAGCGATGCTCGCCGCCGCCCGTAAGTACAAACGGGTGGTGCAGGTGGGCATGCAGCGGCGCAGTACGCCGCACCTGATCGAAGCCCGCGACCGCATCCTCAACGAGGGCAAACTGGGGAAGATCGGGCATGTGGAAGTGTACTGCTATTACCACATGCGCAACGGCAGTAATCCCCCTGATTCCACCCCGCCGGACCACTTGGATTATGAGATGTGGACCGGTCCCGCCCCCCTGCGGCCTTACAGCCCCATCTGCCACCCCCGGGGCTGGCGCGCCTTCATGGAGTACGGCAACGGCATCATGGGCGACATGTGCGTGCACATGTATGACATGGTCCGCTGGCTGCTGGATCTAGGCTGGCCCCAGAGTATCAGTTCCACCGGCGGAACCTACCTGGCCAAGGGCACCAAGGCGAACATCGCGGACACGCAGACCGCAATCTTCAAGCACGATGATTTGGATGTGGTCTGGCAACACCGCACCTGGGGCGCCTCCGCCGATCCCCAATACCCCTGGGGCGCGACGATCTATGGCGAAAAAGGCACCCTCAAACTGAGCGTGATGGGCTATGACTTTATCCCCCAAGGCCAGGGAGAAGCCATCCATCAGGATGTTGCCTACGAATATGATGAGTACCCTGAAGACCGGACCGAGAAGGATCTGGAACGCCATGTCGCCGCCGCTTTGCGGGGACACATGCGGAATTTCTTGCAGTGCATCGATTCGCGCGGCAAGCCGGTTTCGGATATCGAACAAGGCTACATCTCCAGTTCCAGCTGCATCCTGGCCAACCTGGCCATGCAGACCGGGCGCACCCTGGCCTACGATCCCAGCCTGGGCCAGATTGTCGGCGATGAAGAAGCCAACCGCCTGTTGCTTCGGCCTTACCGGAACCCCTGGGTTCACCCCGATCCCAAGACTGTATAAAGTACATCCAAGAATACATCCATCCACAGCGCGAGGTGGCGGAAAACCCGCCTCGCGCTTTCTTGAGAAGATACACGATTTCCTATCGCCCCTCCTCAGACAAGCCTTGATCCGGATCTTTCCCCTACCCCATCCCTGGCCAATCCATCGCATCGATTTGCAAGCATAAACTCATTGTGATATAGTTGGTTACTTTTCAATCATTTATCAAATTTGAAAATTTGTACCGTTTTAGCCACCTCAAAAAAATTTTGGAAAAATTTACGTTGGGGCGTTACCTTTGGGGTAATTTCGAAGTTTTTAC
>JAVFAP010000255.1:0-6275 GCA_034002445.1 bacterium
TATTGGGGGGTTTTTGGTTTTTCCGCTGGTATCGGGGGGCGACGGAAAACCCCATCGGAGTCCCCGCCACCGCCGCCATCGATTGCATGAATTTTCGTCGTGTGAGCGCCATCGTACCTTCCCTCGTTTTGTATATCATAGCAGAATTTTGCTGATTTTTATGGGAACCCGTCGTTCTGTTTTTGATCCCATCCCCCCTTCCCGCTATACTTTTACCGGTGGGTTTGCTATGAAGAAGCCGGATTATTATCCCTATTCGGTGGAAGGTGTTTCCCATGCGGAAGCCAACGGCTTTTACCCTGATTGAATTACTGATCGTGGTCGCGATTATTGGTATTCTGGCTGCGATCGCAGTCCCCAATTTTATGAACGCGCAGATGCGGGCTACTGTAACCCGGACCTATGCCGACCTCAAAGCCCTGCACACGGGGATGGAAATGTACCGGGTGGATAACAATGGCTATGTGCCCGATTATGACAGTGGCGCGGTGCCTGGCGTCTCCATCTCGGGCAACGAAGAGATGACGTATTACAAACTCACCTCGCCGGTAGCTTACATGGCCAGCATCCCCACCGACCCCTTTTTCCTGGGGGCGGCGGTGCGCGGGTTGCACCCCAAGGCCAAGCCCTTCTTTCAGTATGCCGGACCCCATAGCGGGGTGCAGGACCCCCGTCCCGGCTGGCGGCCTAGTGGCACGATCTATACCATGACCAGCCTGGGGCCGGACAAGGAAGATCAGAACGGTTGGAGTTTCCCCTCCGACCAGGCCCACACCATTGTTTACGCCATGAGCAATGGATTGAAATCCAAAGGCGATATTTATTTATCCAACCATGGCTTGGTGCAATAACAATTTGCTGGGCTCTCTTTTATACTGCATCATCCATGCTAACGGTATCCGTTTTCTGTTTCAAAGGGAGAATGACCCATGAATTACCGAGAATCCGTTCTCGACGCCCTTCATCACCGCCAACCGACCCATATCCCGATTGATTTTGGGGCCACCGCTGTCACCGGGATGCATGTCAACGCTGTCGCAGCCCTGCGGGAGTATTACGGACTGGAAAAACGCCTGGTCAAAGTGCATGAACCCTACCAAATGCTTGGCCTGATAGAAGAAGATCTGCTGGACGTGCTGCAAATCGACACTGAAGGGCTGTACCCCCCAAGGACGATGTTTGGGTTTCCGAATGAGAAGTGGAAGGAATGGCGTCTGCCTGGTGGTCTAGAAGTCTTGGTCTCCGAGCATTTCCAAACTACCACCGATAGCAATGGAGATATCCTCATCTACCCAGGTGGGGACCGGTCGGCACCACCCAGCGGCAAGTTTCCGAAAAGCGGTTTTTTCTTCGATACCATCGTTCGCCAAGAGCCGATCGATGAAGACCAGCTGAACCCTGAGGATAACCTGGAAGAGTTCGGCCCCATTGCCGAGGCCGATCTCGCCTATTTCGCCGCCGAAGCGAAGCGGTTGCAGAACAGTCCCCGCGCAGTGGTGGCGACCTTCGGCGGGCTGGCCTTTGGCGACATCGCCCTGGTCCCCGCGCCGTTCCTCAAACACCCCAAGGGCATTCGCGATATCGCCGAATGGTACATGTCCACCGCCACACGACAGGATACCATCCACGCCATCTTTGAAAAACAATGTGAATACGCCTTGCAGAATCTACAAAAAATCCATGCCGTGGTGGGGGATCTGCCGGTGGCGCTCTTCGTCTGTGGGACTGATTTCGGCACCCAGCAATCGACATTCTGCTCCAAAGCCACGTTCCGATCGCTGTATTTTCCGTACTACAAACGCGTCAATGACTGGATTCACCAACACACCGCCTGGAAGACCTTCAAGCATTCCTGCGGCGCGGTGGAGCCGTTCCTGGATCTGTTTATCGAAGCCGGTTTCGATATTTTCAACCCGGTGCAATGCTCGGCGAGAGGCATGGCGGCGGAGGAATTGAAAGAAAAATATGGGGACCGTCTCGTCTTCTGGGGCGGCGGTATCGATACCCAGAAAACCTTACCCATGGGCACCCCAGCCGCGGTTCGGGAAGAAGTGCTGCACCGCTGCGAGGTGTTTTCAAAGCATGGGGGCTTTATCTTCAACGCGGTCCATAACATTCAGGCCAATACGCCGGTGGAGAACCTGGCTGCCCTCTTTGACGCCGTGCATGAATTCAACGGAACCAAATAAGTGGGGACGCAACCGAAGTTCATTTGTGGGGAATGAGCGCGTGACAGAATGCCCCTGTTCCTCACGCTCTGCTTTTCCTATCAATAATGTAATTGTGGAGACATCATGGATTTAACCATTCTACTTGTCGTAACCGTGTATTTCGCCGTGTCGCTGGGGTTGGGGTTCTGGGTGGCCCGCAAAGAAAAGAACAATGTGGACGATTATTTCTTGGCGGGGCGCAAACTGCCCTGGTACGCCATTTCCTTATCGATGACCGGTTCCAATATCGGGACCGAGCATTTTATCGGCATGGTGGGGACAGCGTACGCGTTCGGCCTTGCACCCGCAGTCTTCGAATGGGGGAACTTTATCCCCTATTCATTTCTGGTCTGGATCTTCCTCCCCTACTTTTATCGGAAAAAGTTATATACCATCCCAGAGTTTTTGGAACGCCGTTATTCGCCGGTAACCCGCTCGGTCTTTGCCGGGCTGACTTTGTCACACATGGTGTTGGCGGTGCAGGTCCCCGCCCTCTATGCCGGCGGACGAATCGTCTATGAGATGGGGACGCAAACCCCGCTGCAAGGGTTTCAGTCCCTTTATTTGGGGGGCATTGTGCTGATCGCGCTCATCACCGCGGCCTACTGCATTTATGGTGGCTTGCTTTCGGTTGTTTGGACCGATGTCCTGCAAGTGCTCATCTTGGTGGTGGGCGGAGCGATGATTTTGTTTATCGGCTTGCATGATCAAGGCGGGTTGTCCGAGGTGATCAAGGCCAACACGGCCGCCGATCCCGAGCGCTTCCGGCTGATTCACGACACCAGCCACAAGGTCTCGCCCTGGACAGGCGTGGCCACCTTCTGGCTGACCCTCTCCATGTGGTATGTCGGCACCAACCAGTTTTATATCCAGCGCTGCCTGGGAGCAAAGAGTGAATGGGACGCCAAGATGGGGGTGATTGGCTGCGCGTATATCAAGTTTTTCCTGCCGCTCATCATCGTTTTTCCGGGGTTGATTGCCTTCGCGAAGTACGGCCCGGGGCTGGCGGAAGACGCGGTGTATGTCCAGATGATCAATGATTATCTCCATCCCTTCGGCAAGGGGATTCTCCTATCCGCCTTGATCGCGGCCATCATGAGCACGGTCTCGTGCGTTCTCAATTCGGCCTCGACGATTTGGGTAATGGATATTCATAAGCAGTACATCGATCAAGAGGCGAGCGAAGAGAAACTGGTCGGGGTGGGCCGCTGGGCCACTCTGGTGATCATTCTGCTCAGCACTCTGCTTGCCCCCTTCTTGCTGCTGTGGGAAGGCGGGATTTTTATCTACATTCAGGATATGGCAGCGTTTTTCGCGCCCCCCATCTCGGTGATCTTCCTGGCGGCGTTCTTCTGGAAGAAAGCCCATAGCCGATCCGCTACCTTTACCCTGATTTTTGGGATTGGATTCGGCTTGGGGCTGAAACTCTTCGCCGATAACTGGGGCCCCAGCGGAATCGCCAGTTTGCAGCCGTTGCTGAACCGGGCGGCGATCACCTGGGGAGTGTGCCTGCTGGCCCTCATCCTCACCACCTACACCTTCCCCCGCAGCGCGCGGGAGCAATACGATGCTGACGCGATATGGAACCGGCAGTGGGCACGCCTGCCCCAGCAGGAGCAGCCGCGCAATGTCGGATTCCGTAATTTGATGTTCTGGTGGATCGTCTTGCTGGCAGTTTCATTCGGCCTCTTTGCCTACTTTGGATAAGGATCAACTACTATGAAATCTAAACTCGTACTCCTGGTTCTTTGGCTTGGTTTCACTCTTTCTTCCGTGTTTGCTGGCGGCGATATCCGTTCTTTGGATGGCGCCTGGGCATTTACCCTCGATCTTTCCAACCGAGGCCAAACCGAAGGCTGGTATCAGCCAGACTTTGACCGCAGCGGATGGAGGACCGTGACAGTCCCCCACACCTGGAATGTCGAGCCTGGGAATGAAGAATTCTTTGGCGTGGCCTGGTATGTCCGCAGTGTGACATCGGACCCGGCTTGGAAAGACCATTTTATTGACATGCAATTCGACGCGGTGTATCGGGACGCGACGGTTTGGGTCAACGGCCAACAGGTCAAGGAGCATACCCTAAGCGGATGGACACCATTCAGCGTGCTTTTCTGCCCCGCGTCCGTCGACCGCCCGCCCCTGAATACCATCTGGAATTATGAAGGGGCCAACACCATCGCCGTGCGGGTGGATAACCAGTTTTCCCCCACCGCCCTGCCCTACCTGAATTCGTTTGACTGGGCTAACGATGGCGGCATGATCCGCAGCACTCGGCTGGTTGTCATCCCCAAGACGGGGATCACAAGCCATGTCCTCATCGATGCCCAGCCTACTCCCGATTTTTCCGCCGCGACTCTCCGGGTGCGAGCGGATGGATGGCATCTGACGGGGACGCCCTGGGATCTGCAGATTTTCGGGCCCAACGGTGACCTCGTCTTGCACAAGACCGGCGAATGTACCGCTCCGGCGGCTGAGAATACGCCGAACTCCACCCGTCCTCTCACCGGGTGGCCGGAACTGCCATCGATCGATATTGCCGCGGAAATCAGCCAACCCATCTTGTGGCATTTCGATAGCCCCAACCTATATACCCTCCAACTCCGTACCCTGCGGGATGGCGCGGTTATTCATGAAAAAGTAGAGCGATTCGGCATCCGCCGCATTGAAGTCAAGAATGGCTTCTACTATCTCAACGGCGAACCCATGCGCCTGATGGGGCTGGAATGGATGCCAGGCAGTGATCCTCGCCATGGCATGGCCGAATCGCCCGAGGCCATGCGGGAAATTCTGCGCGACATGAAAAACTTGAATGTCCTCATCACCCGCTTTCATTGGCAGCAAGACAAAGCGGTATTCGATTTCATGGACCAGGAAGGGATGCTGACGCAGGAAGAAGTCCCCTCGTGGGGTGGGCAAACGATGGAAGGCGACACAGGCCGTGCGCAAGAAATCCATACCCAAGAAATGATCACCGCTCACTACAATCATCCCTCCATCTACGCCTGGGGATTGGGTAACGAACTGGGTGAGATGGGGAAACCGTTCGCCTTCATCCATCGTGGCCGCGACTTGGCGCACCGCTGGGACCCCACCCGCCCTCACACCTACGCCTCCAATGGCTTACAGAGTGAGGATATTGCCCAGAACGCATCTCAGTATGCCTCCTCCCTCGTAGATTTTATTGAATGGAACGATTACTGGGAATCCTGGTATGGGGGGACAGTTGAGGATGTCAAAGCCAATCTGGCCCGGCTGCGGCTCGCGTTTCCCGACAAATCCATTGTTATTTCGGAATATGGCCTCTGCGAATGCAATCCCAAAAATCCGTCCGGGGATCAGCGCCGGATCGAGATTTTGAAAACGCATACGGATCTCTACCGTCAATCTCCTAATGTGGCGGGGGCCATTTTCTTTGACTACAACGATTACAGAACCCATATCGGCGATAAAGGCCAATTCGCTTTTAAACAACGGGTGCATGGGGTGGTGGATCTGTTCAACCGTCCTAAACCGTCTTGGGAAGCACTGCGGAAGGAATGTTCGCCCATCAAGGCGATTGATATCAACGATCCGGTTACGCAACTGGAAACCACCTTGGTCACCATCCGCCTGATGACCCGCGCCTTGGAAACCGACCTGCCCGCCTATACCCTCCGCGGCTACCTGCTAACCTGGATTGCCTATAATTCCTTTAACCAACCCATCGGGACAGGACAACGGGTACTGCCAGATTTGGCGCCGGGAAGCGATTATACAGATACAATCGATTGGGTAGATTTCGAGGATTTATCGAAAATCAAAGTGGAAATTTTCCGCCCCACCGGTTACTCGGTCCATGAGGAAACCTGGGAGAAATAGTTGGAAGTATGATCGACTGCTCGGGTAGGACAGAGGGCGCGCCCTCTGTCCTACCCCGCTTCACCGTGCGTGCGGTTCCTGATACGGCGACCGACACATTGAAGACGACTTCCTCGAACGTTTCTTCGGTCACTTTGTTTAAGTAGATCGACGAGAGACTCATCATTTTTCTCCTTTTCTATCGAACCGAGACACTGCGGTTCGGGT
>JAVFAP010000256.1:0-6255 GCA_034002445.1 bacterium
GCGGCGGTCTCGGCGGCCACGCCCTCTTCCCCTCCGAGAAAGAAGACCGAATAGCCCTCTTCCGCCGCCATCGCGCAGAGAATGGGCAGGGTATCCACCCCGGTTACCCGTTCTTTGAGAGGGGTTTTGCTCCAACGGGAAGCAAACACCACTTGCATCCCATCCGCCAGCACCAGTGCGGCTTCTTTCAGCAAGCGGCTGAACTCCGGATCCCGGCGGCTGCGGATAATCTGATCGATTGCCGGGGTGACAATTTGGTGGGGCTCGCCGCCGCGGATCATCTCCCGGATCCGGTCGGTCGCCTCTTCCACGGTCACATTGTCGATCTGCACACCCAATAATTCGATTCGGTCCATGGACACTCCGGCCAAACTTGGTATTGACGATACGCCCGATTTGGGTTTGGTTCTTATCTAAACCGATAAACGCGATCCAAGCAATATGTCTGCCCGCTTTGGATCATGAAACAGGCGCTCCCCTCATTTCTCATCACCTTGTTTTTAACGGGTTGGCTGGGAAAATAGAGGTATCTTCTTATCCCTTACCATAAAAAGGAATGTTCATGCGAATTGTTGAACTGTATCGGAGCATCCAAGGCGAATCCAGTTATGCCGGGCTTCCCTGCACTTTTATCCGGACCGCCGGCTGTTCCTTGCGCTGTACCTATTGTGATACCCCCTATGCCCTGGACCGGAAAAGCGGCGAAGAGATGCCCTTGAACACCCTCGTTGCCAACGTCCTCAAGATGAAGACAGATCTCGTGGAAATCACTGGGGGCGAACCCCTGGAACAAAAAGAAACCCCGGCCCTGTGCCAGCGGTTACTGGAAGAGGGATTAACCGTTTTGGTAGAAACCAGCGGCGCGTATGATCTTACCGTCTTACCCGAGGACACGATTACGATCCTGGATATCAAAACCCCGTCCAGCGGCATGGAAAAGCGCAATCTTATGGAGAATCTGGAAAATCTACGGGACCTGGATGAGGTGAAGTTTGTCATCGGCACCCGTGATGATTTTGAGTGGTCACTGTGTGTCTGTAATGAATACGAACTGTTTGACCGCAATGAGGTGCTTTTCGCCCCGGTGTTCGGCAGACTGAAACCGGCAACGTTAGCGGCGTGGATTTTAGAAGACGAAGCCCCGGTCCGGCTGCAGATCCAGCAGCACAAATTCATCTGGACACCGGATGCCCGGGGTGTTTGAAGCATCATGAAGCCAAACCAGAAATCAAAAGCTGTGGTGCTGCTTTCCGGCGGGTTGGATTCCGCCACCGCCGCCGCGCTTGCCCTTGCCGATGGCTTCGAGTGCGTGGCGCTCAGTTTTCATTACGGCCAACGTCATACTGTGGAACTGGAAGCGGCCCGCCGCGTGGCGGCCGATCTGGGTATCACAGATCACCGTTTTTCCGAAATCAATCTGCGCGCGTTTGGCCAGTCGGCCCTGACCGATGCCATCGCGGTCCCCAAGGGCCGATCGATGGAGAGGATGGAGGAGGAAATCCCCATCACCTACGTCCCTGCCCGCAACATCATCTTTCTGTCGTATGCCCTGGCTTTGGCGGAAACGGTGCCCTGCCAGGATATCTATATCGGCGTCAATGTCGTCGACTACAGCGGGTACCCGGATTGCCGCCCCGAGTTTATCGCGCAGTTTCAACTCATGGCCAATCTTGGCACCAAGGCCGGTGTGGAAGGCCATCCCTTCCGCATTCACACCCCACTGATTACATGGACCAAAGCCCAGATTATCCAAGCGGGCGTCGAATTGGGAGTCAATTATGCCCACACCCACAGTTGCTATGATCCGGATTCCCAAGGCCGGGCCTGCGGCCAATGCGACAGTTGTCTGTTACGAAAAAAAGGTTTTGCAGAAGCCGCAGTCCCCGACCCGACTGTTTATGCCTAACCCCCCTGGTTGGATATGCTTTGTCCTGGTGCTGGGGGTGGGCTTGCTCTTCTCTTGCGGACCCAATCCGGATTCTGTTGTTGAAGGCCGTTCCGATCAATCCGCCACCCAGGCGGTGGCCTCATCCCCCATGGATGGAACCGGCGCTCTCTTCATCCCCGCAGGAATGCCCGCGGATGCCACGGTGTCGAGCGGCGAAATCAAGGACACGGTGTATTTTTTGGGGCGGCTGATGGATCTCTCTGCCTTGGCCAAGCGGTACCCCAGCGAAAAACTGGTCATGCAGGGCTACCCCAGCCGCGAGACCATCGCCCTGGCGACGGAAACCATCGCGGGCAAGACCTGGCAGGTGCTATTGGATGCCCAAGGCCCCGGCTGCCTGGTCCGCTTTTGGACCCGCGCCAATACTGCAGGTACACTGCGGATCTACTTGGACAACCAGCCGACTCCCACCGTGGAGATGCCGGTGCAGGATTTTTTTAGCGGAAACCATTTTCCTTTTTTCAAACCCTTGGTTTTCAATAATGAAACCATGGGGGCGGGGGGAATGATCAGTTATTTCCCCATCCCCTTCGCTACCCACTGCAAGATGGTTTGTGACGCTTCGTTGGAAACGCTGGCCTATGAAGCCACGGTCCGTCAATTCGCTCCCGATGAGCCGGTACAGACCTTTGATCCAACTCCCTCGCCCCAACTGGGGGCCGTGCTTGAGAAATACAAAACCCACTTTGGGATCCAACCTCTGAACGAGTTGATCCAGCAAGCCCAAAACAAGCCCATGGTCACGATCCCCGCAGGGACACGGCAGATGGTAGTCCACTTGAGCGGCCCGGCCGCCATCGACTACCTGGCGTTTCAACTCAGCGATTATACCCCCCTGGTGATGGATCAGATTCAACTGGAAATCTACTGGGACCGCCAATTGGAACCGGCGGTCGCCTGCTCGCTGCTGGATTTTTTTGATACGCGGGGCACGGACCAGTCCTGGAACCTCTATGCCTTGGGCCAGTTCAAGGACAATCCCGAGACCGATGCCCAGGAGTTTCATGCCCTGTTTTCTCGGTTTTACATGCCCTATCGCGAAAAAGCCCAGATTTTTATTCATAACCATACAGAGAATCCCATCGAGGTCGGATTGCAGTATCATCTAAAGACGCGCAGATTGCCAGAAGATTTTCTGTATTTCCATGCCCAGTCGCAAAAGCGTTCCCTCCAGATGGGCTTCACGTATCCCCTTTTCCATTTTACTGGCCAGGGGAACTTTGTTGGGGTGAAACTCTACACCTTTGCGGATTCGTTTCCGGAAGAGTTCTTTTATCTCCAGGGCGCGCCCTCGTTTTATTGCGATGGCGAGGCCACCCCGTCGCTGACCAATGCCCAAACCGATGCCTTTTTCAATATGGATGCGGAGGCGTTCGGCGCGGGGTATTTCTGGTGCCAGTTTTTCGGCTGCTTGGGCAAACAATCCCTGCAAGGGGGCTTCTCCAATCTGGTGCGGACCCTCTTTCTGGATTCCATCCCATTCCAGTCTTCCCTGCTGTGGGTGCAGGAGATGGGCGATCCCTCGCGTATCGAGGCTTTTCCCTTGGAAAAGCCGGCCTTCGCGTTCAACAACTATACTTGTTTCTGGTATGGCGACCCTGCCGTCACGCCATCCAAGCCGCGCGAGGAACAAGTCTATTACTACACTGTAACTGCCAGCGAGACGGATATGCCAACACTTGCCCACCCCGTGATCCAGGGATCGATGGTGCATTTAAACCTGCCGCAGGGGGTGTGGTGGCTGCATACCGCGCCGATATGGGATATCAACCGGGTATCCCATCAGAAACGGGAAATCCCCTAAGCCTCGCGCCCTTCGCTTTCCATGCATCTTTCGTTTGCGCTGGGCCATGCTATAACTATACAATTGGCTGATCCCCATAGATCCAAGGATGGGCAGCCTGACTTGTCCATCATGTTCCATAAAAAAGGATACTGTTATGAGCGAGAATCACACCCCGACACTGACTGACATCGTTTCTTTATGTAAACGCCGTGGTTTTGTTTTCCCCTCCAGTGAAATCTATGGCGGCTTTGCCGCCTCGTGGGATTACGGTCCGCTGGGTGTTGAACTGAAGAACAATATCAAAAAACTCTGGTGGGAAAACGTGGTAACCTACCGGGACAATGTCGTGGGCTTTGACGGCGCCATCACCACGCACCCCCGGGTCTGGGAAGCCTCTGGCCACGTGGAAGGATTCCATGATCCCTTGGTGGAATGCAAAACCTGCGGCTGCCGTTTCCGCGCGGACAAACTGGATGACGAGCGCTGCCCTCAAAAACCGAGCAAGACCCCGCGCGAATGCGGCGGCGAACTTAGTGAACCGCGCGATTTTAAATTGATGTTCAAACTGCATTGGGGTCCAGTGGAAGATTCAGCCAATATTACCTACTTACGGCCGGAAACCTGCCAGACCATCTTCCCCAACTTCAAGAATGTACAGACTGTCACTCGCCAGCGCGTGCCTTTTGGTATCGCTCAGGTCGGCAAATCGTTCCGGAATGAAATCACCACGAAATCCTTCGTTTTCCGCCAGCGCGAATTTGAACAGATGGAACTGGAATTTTTCGTCCATCCCAGCGAAGGCAAAAAGTGGTTTGAATATTGGCTGCAAGAACGCAAAAACTGGTACCATTCCATCGGGGTCCGCCAAGAAAATCTGCGCCTGCGCCAGCATGACCCGGATGAACTTGCCCACTACGCCGACGATTGCTACGACATCGAGTTTAAGTTCCCCATGGGCTGGCAGGAACTGGAAGGGATTGCTAACCGCACCAACTATGATCTCTCCCGCCACATGGAGTTTTCCAAAAAAGACCTCAGTTATCGCGATGATCTGACGGGCGAAAAGTACATACCCTGGGTCATTGAATCCTCCGCCGGGGTGGACCGCACCTTCTTGACCATCCTCAGCGACGCCTACTGCGTTGACCAGGCTCCCAATGATAAGGGCGAGATGGAAGACCGCTTGGTCCTGCGCTTCTCTCCCAAGGTCGCCCCGGTAACGGTTGCTGTCTTTCCCCTCTTCAAGAAGCCCGACCTAGTGGAACTGGCCAAGAAGATCGAACAAGATCTGCGCGGCCCTTACCGCACCATGTATGACGACGCCGGCAACATCGGCAAACGCTACCGCCGCCAGGACGAGATCGGCACCCCGCTGTGTATAACTATCGACTACGATTCCTTGGAAGACAAAGCGGTTACCATCCGCAACCGTGACACCATGGAACAGGTGCGGGTGTCGATCGACCAGATTCATCAAAACGTCGCGGATCAGTGCAAATTGATGTGCCAGGCTTAAGAAATAGGACCAAAACACAAAAAAAGCCATTCCTGCAGGAATGGCTTTTTTTGTGTTTTGAGATGGGGTACCTAACTGGTGACCGTGCGGAGGGTGACTTCTGGGTTCCCTGCCGTATTCTTTTGCACCACGGTATCCTTTGGTGGATTGCTGAGGTGGGGGTAATCCAAGTTGTAGTGCAGGCCCCGGCTTTCCTTCCGGGTCAGGGCGCTGGCGATGATGATCTCGGCGATTTGGGCCAGGTTGCGTAATTCGAGGAGTTGGGCGTTGATATGCCCTTCGTTGAAATAGGTATCGATCTCTTCCTTCAGGACATTGCAGCGGATCTTCGCGTGGTTGAGCCGGTCATCGGTGCGGACGATGCCAACATAATCCCACATCAGGCGGCGCAGCGCGTCCCGGCAATTGACGATGCGCACCGCTTCCAGGCTTTGGTTGTGCTGCCCGGTGGTCCAGGTGGCATGGATTTCCGGAGGCTCATGCCGATGCATCCCGGTTTCAACCGACCGGTTTAGCGCCTGTCTGGAAAACACCAAGGCTTCCAGCAGGGAATTACTGGCTAGCCGGTTGGCGCCATGCACGCCGGTGCAGGCGGCTTCGCCGGCGGCGAACAAGCCGGGGATGGTGGTTTCCGCGTCCAGGCCGGTAACTACTCCGCCACAGGTGAAATGGGCCGCAGGGACGACGGGGATGGGGTCGTGAGGCACATCGACGCCCTTGCTGATGCAGTACTCACTGATATGTGGGAACCGTTCCCGGAAGAATTGCTCGCTGAGATGGCTGACATCCAAGTGCACGCAGGCGTCACCCCGGGTTTTCATCTCATGATCGATCGCGCGGGCGACGATATCCCGAGGCGCGAGGTCCTTCATGGTATGGTAGGCGGGCATGAAGGCATGCCCATCCAGGGTGCGTAAAACCGCCCCCTCACCCCGGACGGCTTCGGAGATCAAAAACGGTTCTTCATCCGGTGGATTTTTGAAGGCGGTGGGGTGGAACTGGATG
>JAVFAP010000257.1:0-6249 GCA_034002445.1 bacterium
ACTCCCCCCATACCGAAACAACAGAGGGAGACGAAGAGGAAGAAATATACACCTCATTTCATGTCATCGAGTTTTTCGACTCCCAACAAATGGAGCCGATTGCTAAAAAACTGGAAAAGATGGGGATCGATCTGCTGAAACATTGGCCTATTCGCGAAAAAAACGGCAATGGCAAGGGCAATGGCAACAAAGAGGAGTCCGATACCCCCCTTCCACCGTCTCTTTTCTTGATCGAAGATAAACAAGACGCGGTGGAAGTACGCATGCTGCCCGATCTCTTGCAATTTGTGCAGCAGGTCGGCCGTCGCGGGATCGAGATCCAACGCTACAAAGGGCTGGGCGAAATGAATCCGGATCAATTATGGTCCACGACGATGAATCCCGAAACCCGCACCATTCTCCGGGTAAGTATGGATGACGCGGTGGAGGCCGATAAAATCTTCACCGTCCTGATGGGGGATGCGGTCGAACCCCGGCGTGAATTCATTCAGCGTCATGCACCGGAAGTCCGCTTCCTGGACATCTGATACGGTACCCCAACGCCATGCGACTACAACGAGGGAGTTTTCTTGACACGATGAACCGCTTCGCTTTTTCTTCCCGGATCGCCCCATTGCATCACGGTTTCATCTCCCCAGGGAAAATCCCTCGTCTATTGCTCATTCTGATTTGCTTCTCTCCCCTTCCCCTCTTCGCCGTCGACTCCCAGGTCGCGGAAATCATCAAAACCTTTCCTCAACGGCAACAAACGTGTCTGCACGAAATCGCAGGCAGTGTCCATGCCGCCACATCCATTCAAGGGATCGCCAACCTGTTTCTCCAAGAGGAAATCCCGGCGGCCAATGCAGCCCTGCGGGAATGGACCAGCAGCGATCCGGTTCTACTCTCCTATTTTGCCTACCTTCGCTTGCTCTTTGCTTTTCCCAATCAACCCGAGCGCTTGTACCCAGAAACCCGAGCGCATATAGAGCAGCAAATCACCCAGTTCATTACCCGGTCTGAAAAAGAACGGCAAACCCAATCGGCGGATTCATGGGTTCTGGAAAACCGGGAAATCCTGCAAACTTCCTTTCTCTATCTCTGGGCAAACCATATCCAGGCCACGTCGTTGCCGTTTGAGTGGCCGGATAAAAAAGACACCCAACACCACGTGGACTCACAAAGCGAAGTGATAATCCGCTGGCTGGATACCCGCGCGGGATTTTCCGTGCCAGACCGTTCCTCGCCCTATTACTACTATGATATGATCGCTTTGATCAACTTACGCGATTTTGCGGGGAGCAAGTTGATCCAGCAAAAAGCGGAAGCCATCCTCCATCTGTTGGTAGCCGATATGGCGCAAGAGAGCCTGCACGGAACCTGGGGAGGTGCACGCTGCCGCGCCTTCGAAAATCTGTTCCCCTTACCGGGCAACCGTCTTCATTATCTCTTCTTCAATACCCAGAGTTACGAAATCTCCTCCACGGGAGTCGATCCGTCCACCCTGCATTTCGCGCATTCCAGTTATTGCCCACCAGCGGTATTGGTTGGAATCGGTTCTCAATTCCTGACGCGGGGAACCTATGAAATCAAAAACCGCTTTCCTCCCACATCTCAGGCAATTGAAGAACGAAAATCGGCCTATAAATACGCGTACATCACACCCAAGTACATCCTAGGTTCGTTTTATCTGCGCGATGAAGCCGTCCCCACCCATACCCGCCCGTGGGATTTGCTACTGTTCGATGGCGCGATCCCCATCCATCTCTTCACCTTCACCGGAGAAAACCTCTTCAGCGGAGGCAAACCCCCATTCGATTCAGAGACTTTTTTATGGAACAGCACCTGCCTCCAGTATAAGAATGTCTTGTTCTGCCGTTTTGGGCGTTCTGATCGCTGGATGCCAGCCACGAGCACACTCAAAGCCCGGACCGATTCCCGCTTTATCCAGCTACCCACCCGGGTTTGGGTTCCCAACGCCTTGTCTCCCCTGACACAACAAGACGAGTGGTGTTTTGGCCGGTTCAAAACCCTGTACATCGCCTTTCGTTCCTTGCATGGCAAAAACTACTGGTGGCGAACCGCCACCATCCCCGATGACGATCAACCCGGCTCCTCCATCCTGGGGTTCCAAGATCTCTCTCCCGGCTTTTTATTGGAAATTGAAGAAGCAGAGAACTTTTCTTCGTTTGAAACATTCAAATACCAGATCATGCATTCCTCTGTGACCATGGATAACCAATCCGTGACCTATCTCTCCCGCCAAGGTGATACCATTCACTTTCCTTTGGATGATGGGCCCTTCATCGTGAATAGCAAACAAGTATCTCCTCCGGATACGGTGGATTATCAATTATTTTCTTCGCCCTTCATCCATTCCGAATACGGAAGCAAAATTTTGACCGCCAATTGGAAGGATGAAACACTGCTGATCGATCTCCGCGATCCGATGAAACCGATCATCCAAACATCCCCCAAAAAGTGAACCGTCGCGGTTCCTGTGTTGGCAAGAGGAGAAAGTGCGAGACGTAGCGCTGGGATTTTCCCGCGAGAATGGCTCTCTTCCTTTTTGATCCCCACAATTCCGGTTACAATAAAAGAAATAACTCAGTTCTAATAACCCTATGCAAAAGCAACCATCCTTCATCCGTGCCGGTGCGGCACAGATCAACACAACCGTTGGTGATTTGGAAGGCAACGCCCAGAAGATCATCGCTTCCATTCGCCAAGCCCGGCAACAAGGGGTCCAGATTCTGGCCTTCCCCGAGCTCGCTTTATGCGGGTATCCTCCCAAGGATCTTCTGCTCAAGACCCAATTCATCGCCGATCAGCAGCGAACCCTGGATCAGATTCTTCCAGAGACCCACGGAATGCTGGTGGTGGTGGGTTTGGTCATCAGGGAAGGCGATTCCTATAACGCCGCAGCTGTAATGCATGATGGAAATCTTGTGGGAATTGCCCGGAAGGTGGGGCTCCCCAATTACCGGGTTTTTGACGAAAAGCGCTATTTTAACCGGGGCGAATTTCTCTCTGTCTTTAAAACTGATATCGCCAACCTCGGCGTATTGATCTGCGAAGACCTCTGGCATCCGGAGACCGTCGCCAATGTAGCCAAAAGCGGAATTGACTTGCTGGTCTGTCTTTCCGCGTCACCCTACCACATCGGTCGTGGCCTGGAACGCGAAACCTTGGTTAAGTCCCGGTGCCAGGACCATTTCATCGGCGTAATTTTCTGCAATCAGGTAGGGGGGCAGGATGAACTCATCTTTGATGGCCGCAGTTTGATCGTTTCGCCTCGTGCCGAAATTCTCGCTCAAGGAAAAGCGTTTGCAGAAGATTTGATTATCGGAGAGTTTCACTTTGAAGAAATTCACCGGGGCCGCCTGGCGGTTCCCATTCAGCGCGACATGGTACCCGAAGCGATTCCCGGACGGGAAGAAGTACGGATAATTACCTCTCAGGGGAAAACCACCGCGGTGGAAACCGCCCCCCCCCTAGCCAAACGGATACCCACCGCGTATCTGCCCCAGCGTTATGAAGTGCGATACGATCCGATAGAAGATGCGTATAACGCCCTGGTGCTGGGCCTGCGCGATTATGTCTACAAGAATGGATTTACCAAAGTAGCCATTGGCCTCTCAGGGGGGATAGACTCGGCTCTCACCGCGGTCCTCGCCGTCGACGCCCTGGGTTCGGACGCGGTATTGGGTGTCTCCATGCCCAGCCGCTATTCCTCTGATCATAGTAAATCGGATGCCGAAACCCTGGCCCAGAACCTGGGGATTCAATACAAACAATTTGAGATCGAAAGCACCTACGCGGCCTTTCTATTCCTCCTGCAAAGCGAATTTCAAACTACAAAGCCTGATATTACCGAAGAAAATTTGCAGTCCCGCATTCGTGGCACCTTGTTGATGGCACTGTCCAACAAGTTCGGTCACTTGGTTCTTGCCACTGGAAACAAGTCCGAAATGTCGGTGGGTTACTCGACCCTCTATGGGGATATGTGCGGTGGTCTGGCAGTCATTGCGGATGTGTTCAAAACCCTGGTCTATGCCATGGCTCGTTACCGGAACACCCGGGCAGGATATGACCTGATCCCCGAAAACACCATTCTCAAACCGCCGTCGGCAGAACTGCGGGAAAATCAACTCGACACCGACAGTCTTCCCGATTATGATGTTCTCGATGGGATTCTGCATGCGTATATTGAAAAAGATATGAGTATCGCCGAGATCGTCACCCAGGGCTATGCCCCCGAGACGGTACGGCACATCATCAATCTCGTGGACCGAGCAGAATACAAGCGGCAACAAGCGGCGATTGTCCTGCGAATCACGGCAAAAGCGTTTGGCAGCGACCGCCGATTACCCGTAACCAATAAATACAGAGCGTGAAAAACGATGAAAAACTTACTTTATGGCCTCGCCTTGTTTCTCAGTTACAGTGGGACCGCCCACGCCCAAGATACCACGACATCCACCATTGCCATGCTTTTCGATTCGCCCATCTTCTTTGGCGGGGTGATCGGCAGCGCTGCGTTTATCTTGTTTCTTTGCCTTCTTCTCGTCTTTTACGCACGCAACTTAGAAAAAAAGGCCTTGGCCTGGGGACAGGATAAGGGCGCGCAGGATATCATCGCCTTAGTGCAGAGTGGCGATGCCACCCAATCCCAACTCGCCTATGTCTATCTTAAAAATTATTTGAAAGAAGAGGACTTTCCCCTCCTGATCGCCGAATTGCAATCCCTGCGTGACAGCCATTCGGTATCCGAACGGATTCTCAACTTGGTTGGGGATTTGAGGATTACGGCCGCAACACCCATTCTCGAATCCCTGGCAAAAGGAAAGTCTTCTAACGCAGCCTTGGCGTCCCAAGTTCTCAGACGTATCCCTTCACCACAAGAAGAATCACCGAAAGAAGATTCGAAAAAATCTGGCAAATAATTAAAAAGGGACGGTTCATCCGTCCCTTTTTATCGTCTCCTTGTTCATCCCGTACCTCCCCCCCATCCCTGCATCCCCCACTTATGGAGTCCCTTCTTTCGATAAGTGTTCGTAGCAAAGCCAGTAGATCGCCTGAAGCTGATTGGATGGGAAGAACTGATAACGGAATGTGTACGGTTTATTCTCCACGTAACCCGTTTCCGCGGGCTGCGCGGTGGTGGGAACAATACTCCTTAACCCCGGCTTCAAGCGAATCTGCCAGTGACAGCGTGGGTCATGCAAGTACCCAATACATGCGGCGGATTTCTCTTCGGTTTCCGTCTTTGTCAAGATCACAAAGGGAGAACCATAAACCTGATGATTCTCTTTATCCACCGGTTCCCAAAGCGGGAGTTGAGGGCCACATTCTTCCAAGGAACGCAAGAGAGAAAGATCCAACGGAAGATAAAGATGGTTGGAGGGCGAGAGGGGAAACTCGATCCCGGCGGGGAACTCGAGATGGCGGATCGACTCCGCCACCG
Organism: bacterium; assembly: GCA_034002445.1. GTDB lineage: Bacteria > Hinthialibacterota > Hinthialibacteria > Hinthialibacterales > Hinthialibacteraceae > JAVFAP01. The sequence continues at coordinate 5,447 of JAVFAP010000257.1, forward strand.
GCCCGCTCAAAAAGAGATGGCAATCGATAATGGGATTACTTGTCGATAACAAATACTGAATGGTAATTTGCGAGTCCGGATCATCGCCCAAACTCCCGCAAAGGGTAATTTCTTCAAAATCCTCTTCGTCGCCTGCGCGCACGGCATAGCGTTCCACATGGAACAAAACACCAGTGTCCCCCTTCTGCCCAAGGCCATAGCATTTTTCCTGTCCAACCTTCTGGACAACCAAGTTCCCGCACGAAGCGGCGGGCGTTGTCCAAGCGATGCCGCTTATCTTATCCAAAATATGCAGACATCCACTGGGAATGGTAATCGAGAGAAGAAGGCATTGGTTATCGAATTGAAGGGTTTCGGTCTCAATGGGTTTAATCATACACGCAGTCCCTTTGGTTGCAATTAGGACATCTCAGCAGAGAGGGAAAAATAGGAGAGGGAAACATGAAAAACGGGCGATCCAAAAGACCGCCCGTATGAGAATGCAAACGAAGTACCCCGGCTGTTAACGAGTTTCGCGGTGCGGAGTATGTTTTTTGCAAAATCTGCAATATTTCTTGGTTTCCATACGATCGGGATGCAAGCGCTTTTCTTTGGTTGTGTTGTAATTGCGCTGCTTGCATTCCGTGCAGGCGAGAATAATTTGTTCGCGCATCAGGATACTCCTATGATCCAGAATGAAATCTATTCGATGATCTTATCGATAACGCCCGCGCCCACGGTACGGCCGCCTTCGCGGATCGCGAAACGCAGTTCTTGTTCCATCGCGATGGGCTGTAACAGTTCGGCTTCCATGACGAAGTTAT
>JAVFAP010000258.1:0-6239 GCA_034002445.1 bacterium
GTGGATCGGGATTGGCGGATTACGTCGTTCAACCAGGCGGCGGAGCGGATTTTGGGGGTGGACCGGGAGGAGGCGATTGGGAAACCGTGTTGTGAGGTGTTCCGGTCCAGTATTTGTGAATCCCATTGTGCGTTGAAAGAAACTTTGGAGACCGGCAAATCGGTTATCAATAAAACGATTTACATCGTTGATGTGAATGGGGAGCGGGTTCCAATCAGTATTTCCACCGCGATTTTAAGAGACAAAAAGGGACAGCCGGTGGGTGGGGTGGAAACATTTCGCGATCTGTCCCAGGTGGAGGAGTTAAAAAAGGAACTGTTTGGTAACTACTCATTCATGGATATTATCGGTCGCAGCCCGGCCCTGCGCCGCATTTTCGAGACGCTGCCGCAGATTGCCCAGAGCGATGCCTCGGTGCTGTTAATTGGGGAGAGTGGGACAGGGAAGGAATTGTTTGCGCGGGCGATCCACTCTCTTTCGTTCCGCAAATCCAAGCCCTTTGTGGCGGTGAATTGCGCTGCGCTGCCGGATACGCTGCTGGAATCGGAACTGTTTGGCTATAAAGCGGGCGCGTTTACCGATGCCAAGCGAGACAAGCCTGGCCGCTTTATGATGGCACATCAGGGAACGATCTTTTTGGATGAGATTGGGGATATCTCGCCTGCGATGCAGGCGCGGCTGCTGCGGGTGTTACAGGAACGGGTGGTGGAGCCGCTGGGCTCGACCAAATCCGTCCCGGTGGATGTGCGGGTGATTACCGCGACCAACCGGGATTTGACCGAACTCCTGCAGAAGGGTACGTTCCGCGAAGATTTGTTTTACCGGATTCATGTGATTCGCATCGATATTCCGCCGCTGCGGGACCGGCGCGAAGATATCCCGCTGTTGGTGCCGCATTTTTTGCATAAGTTTAACCGCCTGCATAGCAAGGACCTCTCTGGGGTCTCCGACGCGGTGATGGCCGTCTTGATGACCTATGATTATCCGGGGAATGTACGCGAGTTGCAGAATATCCTGGAGCATGCGGCGGTATTGTGCCCTCGCGGCCAAGTGGAACTGGCTCACCTACCGCCCCAACTGGTGCGGGGCCAAGGGGACCTTTTGGTGCAAGGGGATGAGCCGCTGGATTTAAAGACGCTAGAGACCATCCATATCCGTAATGCGATCCGCGAGGCGGGTGGCAACCGGCAGGCGGCCGCCAAGGCGCTGGGGATCCACCCCAGCACGCTGTTTCGCAAGATCAAGCACTATGGGATCGAATTGCCGGAAACGGATGGCCGTACCCGGCAAGGCTAGTATCGCATAATGCAATTGTATCCCTCTTTATAGAATTGCAATTTGCAATTCTATTTGATCGAATCCTTCCTTCCTGACTTTCCCTAAATCCAATTAAAACAGAATGATATAAAAAAATTTGGGTCTCGATTGCAACTTGGCATGTTTTATGTATGTATCAAGAATCATGAAAGTAGCGATCCCGATTTGGAACCATAGAATTTCGCCGGTCTTCGATACCGCCCGCCAGGTGTTGGTGATTGAACTGGAAGGCCAATGTGAGAGAGGACGAGCTAAGCACGAGTTCGCGGATGCTAGTTTTTTCGAGCGCGTGGCCTACCTGGAACAATTGGGTGTGGAGATGCTGATCTGCGGGGCGATATCCAAGGATTTGGAGCAAGCGTTAGCCCTGCGAGGGATCACGGTCCGACCTCATCTGTGCGGCGAAGTGGCAGAGGTGTTACGCACCTTCTGCGCGGGCGGCCCGCTGGAGGATCGCTTTGGAATGCCCGGATGTTGCGGCAAGCGTCGGTTTCGGCGTCGAGGATCCGGGCCCACATGTAAAAGGAAAGGACAAATGCGTTGAAAGTAGCAATCAGTGCACAAGGGAAGACGATGGATGCGGCAGTGGATAGCCGGTTTGGCCGATGCCCCTATTTTGTGGTTGTCGATGCGGAAACTGGAGAGTTGAGCAGTCATGACAATGTACAGAATTTGAACGCGGTACAAGGAGCGGGGATCCAAACGGCCCGGACTGTGATTGGTCTGGGGGTCGGTGCGGTAATTACGGGCAACATGGGGCCCAAGGCGTTCGCGACGTTGCAAGCGGGCGGGGTCGCGATGTATGTCGGAGCGCAGGGGACCGTGAAGGACGCCTTGGAGGCGTGGAAAGCGGGTCGGTTGCAGAAGGTGGATCGGCCGAATGTAGAAGGGCATTGGGTATAAGACGATGAAATCGTATCTGGAATGCGTTCCCTGCTTTATCCGGCAAACCTGGGATGTGTTGCAACGGGTGACCGGAGACCAAGGCATCCAAGAAGGGGTGATGCGCAATGTGTTGTGGGCGGTGAGCCGGATGGATTTGAATGATCCCCCGCCGGTGATGTCGCAATACATTCATCAAATGATCCGGCGGAAAACCGGCCTGATCGATCCCTATAAGGAAATCAAGGAACTCAGCAACCGGGTGGTTCTATCGATGTATGACCGGTTGAAGGAGCAGATTCAGGAATCCGCCGATCCACTCGAGACCGCGCTACGCTTGGCCATTGCCGGGAATTTAATTGATATGGGGGCACGCAGCCATATTGACGCGGCCTATATTCAGGATGCGATCAATCGGGCGTTTGTCGAGCCGTTGGCCTGGAATCGGGAGGCATTTGTGACCGAGGTGGAACAAGCCGGAGCGATCCTGTATCTGGCGGATAACGCCGGAGAGATTGTGTTTGACCGCTTGTTGATCGAAGAGTTGCCGATGGAGAAGATCACGGTTGCGGTGCGCGGCTACCCCATTTTGAACGATGCGACGATGGATGACGCGCGGGAGGTGGGGTTGACGGAGATTGTTCGGGTCATGGATACCGGGGCCGCCGCGCCGGGGATTGTGTTATCGGATTCGAGTGAGTCTTTTGTACAAGCGTTCGAAGAAGCGGATTTGATCCTTTCCAAAGGGCAAGGCAACTATGAAACATTAAGTGACTGTGAAAAAGATATCTTTTTCATCCTGACGGTGAAATGCCCGGTGATTGCGCGGGATCTGGATTGCAGACCGGGAGAGATGATTGTACGCAAGAATCAACATTCATTGGCCTCAACGCAATAAACACGATGGAAAAAAATTGAACAAATAAACGGAAGCCCATGAGGCGTGGCACTCCGGCAGCGGTTGCTGTCTGGGGCGCCACGGGAATACCAAGAACGAAAAAGGAGGCGAGAATCATGCCTAGAGGAGACAGAACAGGCCCGCAAGGATTAGGGCCCATGACCGGACGAGCCGCGGGATATTGCGCGGGGAATGCTCAGCCAGGCTTCGCGAATTCCGCAGGGGGATTTGGTTTTGGCCGGCGAGGCCGCGCGGGAGGCGGTGGTGGCCGTGGATGGCGGCATTGGTACTATGCTACCGGATTGACAGGGGGGCAACGGGCTGCCCAGGCGGAAGCCGGAGTCCAAGTTCCCGCAGTAGAGCCGGTGTCGGCTCCCGCTCCCGCTCCCACCGTGCGGGATAAGGAAGTGGCCGCGTTAAAAAGCCAGATGAAATCGCTGAACGAGACCCTCGAGGCCATCAATCAACGCCTGGCCCAATTAGAGAACCCGGTCGAATAGACCGGGAGCAGGGAGGGAGGCCTACCGTGGCAAGGCAGGTTCTTTCCTCCCTGGCAACGAGAATCCCATAGGAGAACAATCATGAGAAATATCGATGAAATGAATACAGACGATCCCCAAGCCGCACCGGAAGATTCTGCACCCGCTGGTCCAGGTTTTGGGCCGGGGCAAGGCCGTGGTCAAGGTGGCGGGCAGGGCCAAGGGCAAGGCGGAGGAAGTGGCCAAGGCCGTGGACAGGGCCAAGGACAAGGCGGCGGAGGCGGCCAAGGCCGTGGACAGGGTCGAGGTCAGGGTGGCGGAGGCGGCCGTGGCCAAGGTAGTGGAGGTGGCGGCGGAGGCCGTGGTCAAGGCGGCGGTGGCGGAAAAGGCCGGTGTCGTGGTGGCCGTGGCGGCGGGGGCCAAGGGTAAGGACAAGAGATTGTGAAAACGATAGCGATTGCTAGTGGAAAAGGCGGAACGGGGAAAACAACCCTCTCGACCAACCTCGTGTATGTGATGGCCCAATGTGGGCAGAATGTGGTCTATGCCGACTGTGATGTGGAAGAGCCCAACGGGCACCTGTTTTTAAAACCGGTGATCCAAAGCAAAAAACCGGTGGGGATGATGGTGCCGCAGGTGCATCGGGAGCGGTGTGTTCATTGCGGGCAGTGTGGAGAAATCTGCGCGTATAGCGCTATCATTTGCCTGGGTAGTGAGACGTTGGTTTTTCCTGAGATGTGTCATTCGTGTGGCGGGTGCTGGCTGGTTTGTCCTGAGGGGGCCATCTCCCAAACGTTGCGTAAAATGGGCACGGTGGAAAAGGGACATGCGGGAAACGTAGGCTTTGTTCAAGGGACTCTGGATATTGGAGAAGCCATGAGCCCGCCGGTGATCCGGGCTGTGAAGGAAGAGATTCCCGAGGCGGATTGGCTGATTGTGGACGCCCCGCCGGGAACGTCCTGCCCGGTGATTGAGAGTATCAAGGGCAGTGATTATGTGGTTTTGGTGACCGAGCCCACTCCGTTTGGGTTGCATGATTTGACCTTGGCGGTAGAGATGGTGCGGGCGTTACGCTATCCGTTTGGGGTGGTGATTAATCGGGCTGATTTTGCTTTTCAAGATATTTGGGCGTATTGCCAGAGGCAGCGGATTCCCATTTTAGCGGAAATCCCGGATGACCGGCGCATTGCCGAAGCTTACTCGCAAGGGAAGATGATCAGCGCGGTGCAGTCAGATTACGCAGGGGTGTTTCGGTCGATTCAGGCCCTGATTGAAAAAGAGATGGAAAGTGCCAAGGTGGGTGTTTCATGAAAGAGATTGTGGTCATTAGTGGAAAGGGTGGGACAGGCAAGACGTCGCTGACGGCGTCCTTCGCGGCCTTGACGCCCCGGTTGGCGATTGCGGATTGTGACGTGGATGCCGCTGATCTGCATTTGATTCTGGATCCCAAACCGGTTGCGCGAGCAAAATTTTCGGGGGGATCTCGTGCCCGGATATTGGCGGGGCATTGCACCGCGTGTGGGAAATGTGAAGAGTTGTGTCGGTTTGATGCCATTTATTATGATGGGCCGGGCAATGGGATTGTGGAGAAAACATATCGGGTTGATCCCATCGCTTGTGAGGGCTGCGGCGTGTGTGCCTGGTTCTGCACCGATAAGGCGATCGAGTTCGCGCCGGCGGTCAATGGCGAGTGGTATAAATCCGAGACCCGTTTTGGTCCTATGGTCCATGCGAAACTGGGGATTGCGGAAGAAAATTCGGGAAAACTGGTTACCCTGGTCCGCAAGGAAGCGGTGGCGATTGCGCTGGAACGAGGGTTGGATGGGGTGCTGGTTGATGGTTCTCCAGGGATCGGATGCCCGGTAATCGCTTCTGTTACCGGGGCGGATCAAGTGTTAATTGTTACAGAACCAACGGTGAGTGGAGTTCATGACTTACGGCGGGTGGCGGCTTTGGTCAAGCAGTTTGATATCCCCACGTGGGTTTGTATTAACAAGTGGGATTTGAATCCTGCTGCGACCGAACTCATTGAGAGGGAAGGGGGTGAATTGGGAGTGAGCCTGGCGGGCCGGGTACGGTATGACCGCGCGACGACCGAGGCGCAGATCGAAGGCAAGACCGTAGTCGAGTATCGGCAGGATGGGATTGCGGAAGATATCCGGGCGGTTTGGAAACGCCTGCGCAAGCATGGCTAACCATGGAGGCAGCTCGGGCTTGCCCGGCTTGCTCCCCCATCTTTTCAAGGAAATTCGTCTTGGATGAAATTTTGGAATAGATCAGTTTTTTCAATATCTGTAGATATTGTTTAGGATAACGCCCATGTTTGGTCATAAAAAAACGCAGAATGTAGAAAATGAGCAACAGAAGCCAGAAGATGAGAAACTCGTGCACCGGATGCAGGATATCCAGTTCAAACTGTTGGTTTTGTCAGGGAAGGGTGGTGTAGGAAAAAGTACGGTTGCCGCCAATCTGGCGATGGCTTTAGCCGCGAAGCAGAAGCGGGTTGGTCTTTTGGATGTGGATATTCACGGGCCGAGCATTCCCACCCTGATGGGCCTGCTCCAAGGCCGCTTGAACAGTGATGGCGAAGAAATTTTGCCCATCGCCCTGTCGGAGTAATTGAAGGTTGTGTCTATCGGTTTTTTGCTACCGAGCAATACGGA
>JAVFAP010000259.1:0-6224 GCA_034002445.1 bacterium
TCTGGTCTACTCCAGCCTTTTGGGTTCCGGTCCTTGTTGCGATCGCTGCCATTTTTTCTTCGCTGTGGATCTGGTTCCGCAAGCATCGCGCCCTTCTTCACTCCGAGGAGCAGTATCGGCATCTGGTGGAAAAAGATACCCGTACCTTAATGGTCAACTGGGATGGAGAAGGCCGTATCATCTACTGCAATGAGTGCTTCGAGAAACTGGTGGGAGTCCCCTTAGCCACCTTGCGGGGGACATCCATTCTCCCTTTGTTGGCCAATGGGATTCCTGGCATGGTTCGGAAATTTGAAGACACCGTGTTAAAAGCCCACAAAGCGCTGGATGTGCCCCAGGAATGCCTGCTGGGAACACGGATCGGCTTCAGTGAAATATGGATTTCCTGGTTTTTCCGCATGGTGCGGGCGGGTAACCGGCTGGGAATGGAAATCCACGCGGTTGGGGTGGATATCACCCAGCAAGTGAATACCGAGAAATCCCTCATGCAAGAAAAGATGAGTTTCCAGAACTTCTGCGAATCGGTCCAGATTGGATTGATCCGGACCGACCTGGACGGCAACATCCTCTATATGAATCCAATCTTCCAAAAATTCGTCGGGATTCAAAGTGAGGGGACCGAGGGCGCCTTCCTCATCAGCTGGCGGAATCCGTCGGCATTCAAGCAGTATCTCCAGCGCATCTGTTCCTCACTTAAACCGGTTTCGGAACTCATGGACGGCGTCCGTCTGGGAACCAGTGAACCCTTTTTTCTTTTTATGTCCGGTTTGAAAAAAGATAAAAAGATCGAAATCCTCTCCCTCGATTATACCGAACATAAACAGATGGAACGTCGCCTTGCCATTGCCAGCTCCCGCGAGCAAGAACGCCTGGGTCGCGAACTGCATGATGGGCTGGGGCAACACCTGACCGCTCTCGCGTATCTGGGGACCACCATGGAACGCAAAGCCCGCAATTTCGATTTGGAATTGGCCGAACGGATGACCGATATGAATGCATATATTCAAGAAGCCATCCAACTGACCCGCGATCTCTCCAAGGGACTTTATCCCGCTTACCTGGAACAGGGGGGATTGAAAGGGGCTCTGACGGATTTAATCTCTTCGTATAACAAAACCTACAGCACCAAATTCCATCTCCAAATCTACCAAAACTCTCTCCCCATCTCCACCCATCACATGATCCATGTGTATCGGATCGTGAAAGAAGCCTGTTTCAACGCCCTGAAACACGCGAACGCCCAGAATATCTACATCACCGCCCATACCACCGACACCAATGTGATCTTCCAGGTGATCGATGATGGCATCGGCATCCAGCCCCAAATGGTCCGGAAATTCACCGGGTTAGGGCTCAATATCATGGAGTACCATGCCCACTCTGTCGGAGGCACGTTAACAGTCTCTCAAACCTCAGCGGGCGGGACCGCCGTCATCTGCCAAATTCCCATCTCTGCCGATCCCACCCAACTTACCCCCCTGGACCGCTTTCCCGGTGCCTGATCATTGCCGCGCGTTGGCAAACCAAACTTCTTCCCATCTTCTTTTCTGCTGCATAAATATATGGTAGGGTATGGTCCAGAATTGGAAGAAGGAGACCGCGATGGATCGACGCTGTTTTATCAATTTGGCCGCCTTGAGCAGCCTTACTGTGCTGGCTCCCCGATCTGGATGGTGTCAGCAGAAAAGGCCCAACATTGTCTTCATCATGGCGGATGATTTGGGCTATGGCGATTTGGGGTGTTATGGATCCACAAAAATCCATACCCCCCATTTGGATCAGATGGCCCGTGAGGGGCTACGCTTTACCCAGTTCTATGCTGGCAGCACGGTTTGTGCGCCCTCCCGCTGCTCTTTGATGACCGGGCTGCACACCGGCCACACGTACATCCGAGGGAATACCGAGGTGCAACCCGAAGGGCAGGCTCCTCTCCCCTCCGATACGGTTACCCTGGCCAAAATCCTGAAAAATAAGGGCTACACCACGGGCATCATCGGGAAATGGGGCCTGGGCGGCCCGGGATCCGAGGGAGAACCCAACCGGCAAGGTTTCGATCATTGGTTTGGCTATCTCTGCCAACGCCAGGCGCATACCTTTTACCCGGATCATCTCTGGCGTAACGGCGAGCGGGTGGAACTGGACGGCAAGACCTATTCCCACGACCTGATGACGGACGAAGCGCTGCAATTCATCGAGAAGAACCAAGAGCACCCCTTCTTCCTTTATCTGCCCTACACCATTCCCCATGCCGCCCTGCAAGTGCCGGAGGATTCCATTCAGCCCTATCGCGGTACTTTGGGGGAGGAAAAAGCCTTCCCCCCTGGCCAGCACTACGCTCCTCAAGCGGAACCCAAGGCTGCCTTCGCGGGCATGGTCTCCCGATTGGACCGCGATATCGGACGGCTTCGCTCCTTGCTGCAATCCCTGGGCTTGGCGGAAAACACGTTGATCTTCTTTACCAGCGATAATGGCCCCCATAAGGAAGGCGGACATAATCCCGAAGAAATGGATAGCAACGGCCCCTTGCGAGGGCTGAAACGCGATTTGTACGAAGGCGGAATCAGGGTCCCGATGCTCGCCTGCTGGCCTGGCACCGTTGCTCCCGGAACGACAAGCGATCACGTGGGTGCGTTCTGGGATATCCTGCCCACCTGCGCGGAATTGGCCGGAGCCCCTGTCCCCGACGGGCTGGATGGCCTCTCCATCGCGGCGGAATTGCAGGGCCAATCGGCCAATCAGCCCCAACACGCCTTTCTCTATTGGGAATTTCACGAAGGCGGGTTTAAGCAGGCTGTCCGCATGGGGCAGTGGAAAGCCGTGCGCTTGGCCCCCAACCGGCCCTTGGAATTATACGATCTGGAAGAAGATTTGACCGAAACCACCAATGTGGCAAATTCCTATCCGGATCTGGTCCAGGCTTTGACAGCCTTGATGGAGACTGCCCGCACTGATTCGGCACTCTTTCCTGTGAAGAAAAAATAAACATGAATGGTGATTGGGGAGCGAAAGGACCGCTGGGTTCGTTCGCTCTCCGCATCCCCTCCCGTCCGCCAAAGCCTTGATTCAACCGCCTGCTCAAGGTACAGTCCTTCCATATGTTTCGATGAAAGGATTGTCCGCAAATCATGGCTTTGCAATCACCTCCAGAGCAACCAATGAGCGATCTCGAAAGCATCCAACTGATCCATCAAAAAAAAGAAATTCTCCTCAAGGAAATCGCCAAACAGATTGTTGGCCAAAAGGCGGTAATCGAGCAGCTTCTCATCTGTCTTCTGGCGGGCGGGCATGCCTTGATCGTCGGGGTTCCGGGGCTGGCGAAAACCCTGCTGATTCGCACCTTCAGCGATATTCTCGATCTCAAATTCCGCCGAATTCAGTTTACTCCAGACCTGATGCCCTCGGATATCACGGGCACCGAGGTCTTGTATGAAGATAAAACCACCGGTGAGCGCAAGTTTCGTTTTATCCACGGGCCTCTCTTCGCCAATATCATCCTGGCTGACGAAATCAACCGCACCCCACCGAAAACCCAGGCCGCCCTTCTTGAAGCCATGCAGGAACAGCGGGTAACCACAGGTGGCGAAGACCACCCCATCGAACCTCCCTTCTTTGTTCTGGCTACTCAAAATCCCATCGAACAAGAAGGAACCTACCCCCTGCCTGAAGCCCAACTGGACCGTTTTATGTTCCAGATCAATATCGAGTATCCCAGCAGTGCGGAAGAAGCCGAAATTGTGAAAAACACCACCTCCGCGTATGAAGCCAAGCCCGAAAAAGTGGTCTCGGCCCAGGATATCCTCCAAATCCAAAAACTGGTCCGGCGCGTACCCGTCTCCGATAAAGTCGTGGACTATGCTGTCAGCTTGGTGAAAGCAACCCGGCCTCAAAGCGATACCAGCAAACCCAACGAACTTGTGGATAAATACATCTCCTGGGGCGCGGGCCCCCGCGCTTCCCAATACCTTATCCTGGCTGCCAAAGTGCGCGCCATGCTGGAAGGCCGGGCCTCGGTCTCGGAAGACGATGTCCGCACCATCTGCGAGCCGGTTCTGCGCCACCGCATCATCACCAATTACCGTGCCGAAGCCGACCGCATCCCTGTCGCGAAAATCATCCAAAGCATTGTGGATCAATCCATTGCCTAAGACTCCCGCTTTGTGAGTTCCATCCAGGGCTGGCTTGTGCGTCAGCCCTGGACGATCATCCTTCACTTGTGAAAATACAGTTCCCTTGTGTTTTTACCGGTTCACAGGGGGTGGATTCATGCGATCCAATGTTGTCTTCTGTGTAATAAACAATAATTTATCTTTCTGAAAATCAATCAGTTATCATTCCATAATCCAGTCGTTTACCCTTTTGGCCTCTCCTTTGCTTATAGAAGAGGATGAGTGTGGCTGAAGCCCGGGCGTGACCTGTGACTGGGTTTCCGAGTTTATAGTACAGGTAAAGCATTCCTCCCCATTTGGGAGTAAAGGACAGAGGCGATGAGGCATAATCCAGGATTGATAGGCAAACGGTATGGGGAACTGCTGCGTTCCCTCAAAGTCATCGATAACAACGATCTCAACCGGGCGGTGGCCATTCAAGAAAAAACCGGTAAAAATCTGGATACCATTCTGGTCGATGAATCCATCGTGGGAGAAGAGACGATATTGGAAACCCTCTCCTCTCACTTGGGGGTCAAGACCATCGAGGTCAAAAACATCACTCTGCAGCCGGAGATTCTGCGCAGTGTGCCCATTCGCTTCATCCACCGCTACAACATCATTCCTGTCGCCAATACCAACGGTGTTCTTCAGATTGCGACGGCGGATCCTCTGAATTTCCACGCCTTGGACGACCTGCGGCTTCTGCTCAAGTGTGATATCGAGCCCCTGTTGGCCCCCAGCGACGATATCCGCGCCGCGATCAAGAAATACTACGGAATTGGGGCCGATACCGTCGATAGTTTGCTCGAGGAGGACGGGGGAGAGGAAGAAGAGGTCCAGGACAAGGTCAATATCGAGGAACTGAGTGAAGACGCTTCCATCATCCGGTTCGTGAACCAGATCATGACCGAAGCCGTGCTGGACCGCGCGACCGATATTCACTTTGAGCCTTTTGAAGACGAACTGCGGATCCGCTACCGGATCGACGGATTGCTTTACGAAGCCGCGATTCCGCCTTCCATCCGACGCTACCAGGCGGCGGTCATCTCACGTATTAAAATCATGGCGGATATGAACATCGCCGAAAAGCGACTCCCCCAGGACGGCCGCATCAACATCAAAAGCGGCAACATGGAGTTTGACCTTCGTGTCTCCACCGTCCCCACGCCGTATGGGGAAAGTATCGTTATCCGTATCCTGAACCGCGACAGCACTATCTTCGATCTTACCCACTTAGGTTTTGACGAGTATTCCAAGGAACGCTTTAACAGCCTTATCAGCAAGCCTCACGGAATTATCCTGGTTACCGGGCCGACGGGGAGCGGGAAGACGACCACTCTCTACGCCACGCTCTCCAAACTCAATAACATGGATGTCAAAATCTTGACCATTGAAGAGCCGATCGAGTACCACTTGCGCGGGATTATCCAGGTTCAAGTGATCTCAAAAATCGGCCTGACTTTCGCCCGCATCCTGCGCGCGTTCCTGCGGCAGGACCCCGATATTATCCTCGTGGGCGAAACCCGTGACCACGAAACCGCCGAAATCGCCATTCAGGCGGCGCTCACTGGGCACTTGGTCTTTACCACCCTTCACACCAACGATGCCCCAGGCGCGGTTACTCGTCTGGTTGATATGGGCGTGGAACCCTACCTGGTCTCTTCTTCCGTTATCGGGGTCGTGGCTCAACGTCTCATGCGCCGCATTTGCTCCAATTGCCGCGAAGAATACGAGCCCGACCACAATCTCCTGCGCGGTCTGGATTTGGCCGATCCCAAGTACGCGGATAAAAAATACTATCGCGGCCGGGGCTGCGAAGAATGCAAATTCCTCGGCTACCGCGGCCGAATCGCGATTTATGAAATTATGGAAATGTCGGAAGAACTGCGCGAACTGACCGTCCAGCGCGTCCCTGCCAGCCGCATTAAAAATCAGGCTCTCAAGGAGGGCATGCGAACCCTCCGCATGAATGCCTTGGAGAAAGTCCACGATGGCGTTTCCACCATCGAAGAATTGCTCCGCGTAACCCAGGAATGGTAATTCCCTTGATTGGAACCGTATCTCACTATGCAGTAT
>JAVFAP010000260.1:0-6170 GCA_034002445.1 bacterium
GTTTGGCAACACCATGGCGCGGGAAGCGGAGAAGAAGACGTTTTCCTTTCTATTCACAAAACCCCTGCAAGAGAGTCATTACCTGATCTGTTCTCTCGCGGTTTCGTTATTGCACTGCACCATCCTATACAGTGCCACCATTTCTCTTTATGCCCTGATTTTGTGGTTATTCATCCCCTCTGGGAATCTCCAATACGTATTCCCCTTCATTGGTTCCAACCTCTTGTTAAGCCTTTTTGTTGGCAGTGTGTTTTTCTTCTTCTCCTGCCTGGCCAAAAGCAGGCTCATCAGTTTGATGCTTTGTTTCGTAGCGCTTAGCAGTCCCGTCTATTTCAAGCTTATTGGAATTTTCCCCGACCAAGAGTCATTTTCGGTTTTCGAACGGGGGATTCTGGCGATCGCACAATCAATCTATCTCTATGTAACGTTTGCGGCCTTCCCCTTTCTGGTTCTATCCGTGTTGACTTTTTCCACGCTGTCCTGGATGGTAATTCGCTGGAAACGATGCCATACATTGCAAGGAACCCGGCGTGCGGCAGGCATCCTTCTCGGCTGTGCCGTGGCGTACTATGGAATTTTCACGTATGCGGTACAAAACACCAACATCACGCCGGAAGGCTTTCACTACTATGGATTTGGGCAAAGCCCAATGAATTTCAACCCCACCGGAGCCTCGATCGTTCATCATTTCTGGGACCGGTATGAAATGAGCGTAAATTACACCCTCGACCCGGATAAGGAGATTGAAAATACGCTGGACATCAGCCATATCCGATTGAGCCAGGTCAAAGACCGGACGGCCTCTCCCACAATGTTACTGGACCGCCCCTTGCGGGACTGTTTTCCCATCGCGGATATCGAAGGGGAACTGATTGAAAGCAAGACAAGCCGTTATGGAGGCGATGCCATCGCTCTGGCAGCCGGCCTTGGGACAGGATTGCTCAAAACCAATTTCCAGATCCAGGGGGCAACCGACGCATGGAAGACGGATACCGTGCAGTTGCTTACCCACCTGGATTGGCGATCCGGGGAAATGCGTCTGACGCCCGTGCAGCGGGTCATCTATCACTTTTCCAGTGAGTCCAGCCTGCCCGAACTGCGTATCGACGCGATCCGTCCGGGGATTTTTGATGAAAATCAGTTCACTTCGATCAAGGAGCATTCCATTCAGACCATCACCGAAGCGCTGAAAAAGAAGTCCGGATCGGAATCACACCATCATCTGATGAGCGCTCGGATTTTTTTCTTTTTTCAGTTTCCCAATCTGAACCATTTCAATTATGGATCGTCACCCCGGAGTGAGAGCAGAGTCTATTGGGTATCCGATACGCCGACCCTGTTGAATGAACGCTATTATTCAGTCTCATACCTCGATCTCAGCCAGCCGGAAGAAGCGCATTATTATGTCAACGCTTACACCGTCCCTCTCCCCACGCCCCTACTGTTACCCACCCTGGCTACTCCGTCCACGACCGTGACAGAGGATGCGTTGCTGATCTTGATCCAGCAGAATTGGCAACGGAGCCTGATCACTATCCGTATGGACGCAACACCCCCGTACAGCCCGGTCCAGGCGAAATTTCACCCGCTGCCCCGGTCGATTTTTCAAAACCCCGTTTCGGTCCGCTTTTTTGATGGGTACAATTATTTTGACGAGCCCCGCATCTCGTATTGTGATCCCGCGCTTTTTGTGCATCTGCGGGGGATGGTCCAGGTATACAGCGTCGATGCCGAGGGCAAACCCACCTTCTTTGGGCGTTATTTCCAGCCTCAAGAATCAAGGTACAGTTCCCCCTTCCAGGTCCATGAATGCACCCCACAGTCGTTTCAACTGATTACCACGAACCGTTGGCCGGCACAGATCTTCTCGTACCGATTCCAAAAGCCGCTTCCCGCGCCTACTCAGAATCCAAAACCGACCCCGACAGGAGAGTCCTCATGATCACCCAAACCTTTTTCGCCCTTTATTGGAAAGAAACCCGGCAGACCTTCTATTTCATGGTAGGGTTTCTGGTCACGCTTTTGCTGATCGCGTATTTCAACAATTCATTCAGTGGCTCCATCAATCCAGCCGACGCCAAAAAGCGCCTGGCCTATGTGGATCTTCTCCTAGGCAGCGTGCTTGCATTTACCATTTTGCTGGGGTATCTGCTGTCCACGGGGATCCGGATCGTGGAGCAGAGCCAACGCCTGGATTCGTTTCTCCTCACCAGGCCGGTCCCGCTGCCCCATCTTTATGGCTGCCTTTTTGTTGCAGGAATCCTCAACTGGCTGCTGTGGCTGGGCCTGAGTATGTTTCTGCTGGTCTGGCTGAATCAACCCAGCATGCAGTTCGAGGAATTTCTGTTTGACCGCTGGCTGCTGAAGGCCCTGTTTTACTTTTTGGTTATTTACATCGGCACTTTCAGCGTGGGGATTATTTGGCCCAATCTGTATGCCACCCTGGTCACCTCGGGCCTCTGCATTGGTTTAGTGACACAGGCCCTGACGCAGAGCCGATCCAGCCTCCCTGTCATTTTGCTGCTGCTTGGCATGGCGGCCGCTCTCACCCTCAGTTGGCGGGCATACCAAAACCAATGCAGGATTCGTGGCTGGTGGCATAACCGTGGAGTTGTCCCAACTGGACAAAACAACATGCAGGAACGGGGAGAGCAAAAATCCCTAGGCGGAACGAGAGAATCCCATTAGGATACAACACGGACATCGATGGAAATGCACCGGGTTTATCTTGTCCCACGGAGATTTCTCATGTTCTCATACCGGTTCATCCCCTTTTTTGTGACGGCCGCGCTCGTGCTGGTTTCTTATAATCCCCTGCTCTGGGCACGGTCGTTTCGAGTATCGCTTCTGCCCAATGGTTCGGTTTTTCAATGCGCTAACTGTCATGTCAACTCGTTTGGTGGCGGGACCAGAACGCCCTTTGGAGAAGCGGTCCGCCAACTCGTATCAGTCGGCGGTACCGAGGCATTCTGGAGTCCCACGCTGGCGATGCTGGATTCGGACGGAGACGGATTTACGAATGGGCAAGAACTGCAAGACCCAAGTGGAAACTGGCAATCGGGGAACCCCACCCCGGGAGAGACCGCCAAGGTCACCAACCCTGGATTAGCCAGCAGCGTGCCCGAGAATGAATCCATTCCCCAGTTTCAGTTGATCCCGATCGCCTCCGGGTTTACAGCTCCTGTCGCGGGGACCCATGCCGGGGATGGAAGCAATCGCCTGTTCATCGCTGAGCAAGTGGGGCGCATCCAAATTATTCAGGATGACGTTCGGCTGCCGGAGCCATTTCTGGATATTCAGGCCAAACTTGTTCCCCTCCGAGCAAGTTATGACGAACGGGGCCTGTTGGGTTTGGCGTTTCACCCCAACTACAAACAGAATGGCCGGTTTTTTGTGTATTACTCCGCGCCGCGGGTGGCCACGGGAGACCATCGCTCCATCCTGGCGGAGTATCAGGTTTCCGCCGCCGATCCCAACCAGGCCGATCCTGCCAGCGAGCGGATCATTCTGACTGTGCACCAGCCCGAGAGCAACCATAACGGCGGGCAATTGGCGTTTGGTCCGGATGGGTATCTTTATCTGGGCCTTGGTGATGGGGGAGGCGCCAACGATCAACATGGCGAGATTGGCAACGGGCAGGATATCACCAACCTGCTGGGCTCGATCCTGCGCATCGATATCGACCAGGGCGATCCGTACGGAATCCCCGAGGACAATCCGTTTGTAGGGAAAGAAGGGCGGGATGAAATCTGGGCCTTCGGCCTGCGCAATCCTTGGAAGTTTTCGTTTGACCGGAGCGGCACACACCAACTGTTCTGCGCCGATGTCGGGCAAAACATGTGGGAAGAGATTGATATTATTGAAAAAGGGGGAAACTACGGATGGCGGGTGATGGAGGGGACACACTGTTTCAATCCAGCGACGGGGTGCGACCCAAGCGGCAAGATTCTGCCCATCGCGGAGTATGGCCATGACGAGGGGGATTCGGTGATAGGCGGATATCTCTATCGCCGCCACCCCGATTCCCAACTGTATGGGTACTACATTTTCGCGGATTGGCGAGGGGTGCTGTTTTATTTGAACCCGAACGCCAACTGGAAACGGGAGAAAGTGACGCTGGCAGAAAACTCAGCCGGCCTGGAGGGCGCGTTTATACTCAGCATGGCAGAGGATGAGATCGGGGATCTGTATGTCTTCACCACCCAGACCGCCGGCCCCTCCGGCGCGGAGGATACGGTGTACAAGCTCAAGGTGAGCGGAGAAGAGTTGGCGGTTTCGTCGTGGCAGATCATGCCGTAGTTTTTTGAAGCCGGTACACAATGAACCCCAAGGCCCGGCCCCGAGCGGGCCTTTTCTTTTTCAGGGGAGCTTGGAAAAACGGGGGCAAACGGCCTTCCCATTTCTTCAAAAAAAGGCGATAGTGTAATCGATTTTCTAAAAATACCGCAAACCATTATCAAATTGTGAGGTTGAAGAATGAAAAAAACAATCTATTACTCCCTGCTGGCATGGGTTGGCGTTTCCCTGGTCCTCGCGGCTTCCGCCAAGGAATTTCAATGGAAAAAAGTCGTGCTCAACGCCGAGTCGAAATTTGAGGCGAGCGGCATTGGGGATATCAACCAGGATGGCAAACTGGATGTCGTGTGTGGCGAATGGTGGTATGAAGCCCCAACCTGGGAAAAGCACCGAGTGACCACGCTGGTGGAGCAAAGCGAATATTTTGATGATTTCGCCAATGAGATCCAAGATGTGGATCACGACGGCGATATGGATATTGTCTCGTGTGCCTGGTTCAGCCAGGAAGTCTTCTGGCGGGAGAATCCCGACCAGTACGGTGTGCCGTGGAAAACCCACACCATCGACAAGCCCGGAAACATGGAAACCGGCTACCTGGTGGATATGAACAACGATGGCGAGTTGGATTTCTTCCCCGACCTGGCCCAAGGAGTGGTCTGGTATGAAAAGGTGACGCAGAAGGCCGAATGGATCAAGCATACCGTCGGAACGGAAGGGGCTGGACATGGCCATGGCGTCGGCGATATTGACAGCGATGGGGTACTGGATATTGTGTGCCCCAACGGCTGGTACAAAGGCCAGGCGGAAGGTAAGAACCGCACCTTTAGTTGGAATCCCTGGGAAGACATGCTGCATCATGCCAGTTTTCCGCTGGTGGTAGCCGATGTCAATCAGGATGGCCTCAACGACATTTTGTGGGGAGCCGGTCATGACTACGGGGTTTTCTGGAATGAGCAAAAACAGCAGGATGGGAAAATCCAGTGGGTGCGGCACGAGATCGACCGCAGCTGGTCCCAGGCGCATTACCTCGCCTATGTGGACCTGGACCAGGATGGCACCATGGAACTGGTGACCGGGAAACGCTTCCGCGCCCATAATGGCGGGGATCCGGGGGGAAATGAAGAGCCTTGTGTGTATGTCTACCAGTACGACAAAGCCGCTGATACCTGGACACGGCAGGTGGTCAGCGAACTGGAGAGGGCGGGCTTTGGTTTGAACCCAGCCATCGGCGATATCGATGGGGATGGGGATCTCGACCTTGTTTGCCCTGGGAAAAGCGGATTGTACCTGTTCATCCAAGAATAAGACCCAACTCACACGATTCGGCCGCTTGCGGTTCAAGCGGCCGAATCCTTGTTTTGAATCGGGAATCAAAGATGGATTGGACCGGTCTACTGGGGCAATCCCTCGGCGACAATCCCGTTTGCCTTTTCAGCGGGGACGGTGTATTCTGAGCCGATGAAACCAATTCCGGCCCCGTCTGATACAACATGGTTTTTCCATCGGGACGTGAAGAATGGGACAAAAGAATGAAAAACAGAATTCTGGTTATCGACGATGATCAATCAACCCGCTTGCTTCTGGAGACGTTTTTATCGCAGAAAGGCTATGCCGTTGATTGCGTCGAGGACGCCGCCACGATGCGCGAGTCGCTGGGTCAGCGGGAATATCCTCTCATCCTGCTGGATCTCAACCTCCCTGACGCCGATGGGCTGGATCTCATCGAAGAAACGAAAACCACCAATCCGGATATCGCCATCATCATCATCACAGCGTATGGTAGTATTGAAAAATCGGTCCAGGCGATGCGCCTGGGCGCGTATGATTTCTGCACCAAACCGATTGAATTGAACCGACTGGATGTCTCGGTAGAT
>JAVFAP010000261.1:0-6153 GCA_034002445.1 bacterium
ATTTGATCTCCATCCGGCCCAAGGATGACGCGGGGAAACCCATCTTTCTCAGCACCCTGCAGGGGAACATCCTGACCTATGGCTCGCTGGTGATCCTTCCTTCCATCATTCTGATTCTGGGCATCAGCGTCTATGTGATGAGAAGACTGCGTGGATAAAGGAGAAAGGCCGTTATGAAACGAAACCTCATCCTCATTGTTCTGTGCGCACTCCTCGCGGCGTTCTATTTCTGGGACACCGAACGGGAAGAGAAGAAGCAAGAACAAGAGATTAAAGAACAAACCTTGGTCAGCCTGAGCCAAAATGAGATCAAGGAAATCACCATCACTCGCCATGACAATGTGATCAAGGCGGTGAAAGAAGAAGAGCAATGGAAACTGCAAGAACCCTTGCAAGCCTTGGGTGATGCCAGCAACTGGAACAACATTATCACCACCATGGCCGATGGCAAAATGGAACGGGTGATCGAGGAGAATCCCACGGATCTGGGCAAATTCGGCTTGGTCAACCCCACCCTGAAGGTCACCTTGGCCGGGATCGGTGGCGCCACCGCGACCACTGTGATCATCGGCAAGGAAACCCCTGTCAGCGGGAAATACTACGCCATGGTAGAAGGGGCCAGCGAAGTGGTCACGGTTCTCTCCTACTGGCAGAACGCCGTCGCCAAATCGCTCTATGATTTCCGCGACAAAACCGTATTGAACCTGGACGAAACCAAGGTACAGAAAGTGGGCATCACGGACGCCTCCGGCACCATCAATCTGGAGCGCCAAGGGGTCGATCAGTGGATTGCAACGGCTCCGTTCCAAGGTCGGGCCAACGAGTCCGCCATCCGGGATTTGATCACCAAGGTCAAAAACGCCAAGGTCAAACAGTTTGTGGACGAAAAGCCGGATAACCTGGAGATGTATGGCTTGATTCAGCCTGCCACCAAGTTGGTGTTCTGGTCGGGAGACGATCCCACCGCCAGTTTGGCAGCGCAAACCCTGCTGATCGGCGCCACCAATGAATACGGGCATTTCTACGCGAAACACGAAGACAAAGCCAATGTATTCACCATCGAAGCCATGGATCTGGAAAAAATCCCCGAAGATGCCGAATCGTTGCGCATGACCAAACTGCTGGCCATCCGCTCCTGGGAAGCCCGCGAAATCAAAGTCACCGCGGGTGACCAGATGATCTTGGATGCCACCAAGCAGGAAGGCAACTGGGAACTGCGCGCCCCCCAACAGGGGAAGGCCGATTACAATAGCATGGCCGAAGCGGTCCGCGCTATCACGGATCTGGAAGCCGAAACTTTCGCCCCGCCAGGGATGGATTTCTCCAGTCCCGCTCTGATTCTGGATGTATCATCTGAAACCAAGAACGAAACCATTCGGATCGTGGAACAAACCGGCGAGGATGGTAGCAAAACCTATTTCGCCGAACGCCTGAATCCGCTGGAAATCCTCCAACTAAGCGCTTCCGCTATCGATGGCTTGCGTAACAAAGTGCAAGCCGTCACCTTGGACCATTCAGCACCGGTGGAAGAGGCAGAGCCTTCCGAAACCGAGGATTCGTGATTCCAGCCCTCAATCCAACCCATCCAATGGGACGGCAGACCGCCGTCCCATTTTGTTTTATCCAAAAGCCCCTGTTCGTAAAACATTCCCGAAATTTAGAATGGAGTTATTCTATAGAAAAGAAATAGAAAACCACCATGAACTTGTATCATGCAATCCGATGGACCAACCGGTCAGAGCGATCGGGATATGCGTCCGTCACATCCAACACACCAAGAAACCAAGCGAATGATCGATCTCAATAAAGTCCAAAAACCAGTTCGGTATATCGGCAACGAATGGAACGCCGTAACCGAAAAACCCACAGCCGAATTGCGCGCCGCACTCTGCTTCCCTGACGTGTATGAAGTGGGAATGTCCTACCTGGGCCTGCAAATCCTGTACGGTCTACTCAACGAGCAGCCCTGGCTCTGGTGCGAGCGCAGTTTCGCGCCCTGGCCCGATTATGAAGAATTGCTGCGCAACGAATACAGCCCCCTCACCACCTTGGAGAGCAACACCCCGCTTCGCCAAATGGATCTCGTCGGCTTTTCGCTCCAGCATGAGATGCTGTACACCAATATCCTGACCATGCTGGATCTGGGCGGCATCCCGCTGGAAAGCCGGGAGCGGGACGAGGCCGATCCCCTGGTTATCGCCGGGGGGCCCTGTGTTTTCAATCCCGGCCCCCTGCAAGATTTCGTAGACGCCTTCATCTTGGGTGAAGGGGAAGAAGTGATGCTCATCCTGTGTGAAACGGTACGCGGGTTCAAGACACTTCCGCTTTCCCGCCAGGAACGGCTGATTACCCTCAGCCAGATTCCAGGCGTCTTTGTCCCCGCCTTGTATACCTACCAGACCAACCGCCTTGGCGAATGGTACCCGGCAGCGTCCATTGATCCCCGTGTCCCTCAAACGGTGGAGCGGCAGATTGTGCAGGATCTGGAAAGTACCTTCTTCCCTATCCGGCAGATCGTCCCCAACACCCAGATTGTCCATCATCGCTTGGCGCTGGAGGTCATGCGCGGTTGTCCGGGAGGCTGCCGCTTCTGCCATGCGGGATTCGTCACCCGACCCACACGGGAGCGTTCCCCCCAAAAACTCATGGAAATCGCGGATGCCAGCCTCAAACAGACTGGCTACAACGAGTTGGGTTTGCTCTCTCTCTCCACCGCCGATTACACCGCCCTGCCCAATTTGTGCTTTAATCTGGTGCATGAATACTATCCCGAGCGCATCTCGCTCTCCCTGCCTTCCCTTCGTATCGATAAATTTCCCTCTCGGGTCACGGAAGAACTGGGTAAAGTGGGGGGGACCGGCCTGACCTTCGCCCCGGAAGCGGGGACTGAACGGCTACGCAACGCCATCAACAAACCCATCAGCGACCAGGAAATTATGGAACAGGTGGAAGAAGCGATCACAAAGCATCAGGATACGGTGAAATTTTACTTCATGGTCGGGCTGCCCACCGAGACCGATGACGATTTGCAGGGCATCGTCGATACCATGAAAAAAATCAAGACCCTGTTAAAAGAGCGCGGGCGCCGCCGCACCAAGCTTCATGTCGGGCTTTCTCCCTTCGTCCCCAAACCGCATACCCCTTACCAGTGGTTCGGGCAGATTCCCCGGGAGGAGATGGTCCGCCGCATCCGCTTCGTGGTCGATCAACTCAAACCCATCCAAATCAAGGTCAACTGGCACGATCCGCAAAAAAGCGAGTTGGAATCGGCGTTTGCCCGCGGGGACGCACGTTTGAGCAAGGTTCTCCGCACCGCCTGGGAAAAAGGGGCCCGGTTTGACGAATGGCAGGAATATTTTCAATACACCCTGTGGGATGCCGCGTTTTATGAGAACGGCTTATCCCTGGCGGAATGCGCCACCAAGTCCTATGACCAAGACGATATCCTTCCTTGGACAAATCTCTCGATCCAGGTCGATCCCAAATACTTATGGAAAGAATGGCAAAAAACCTTCACCGAGAAAACAACCGTGCATTGTGGCTATGAAGTGTGCCGGGCCTGCGGTGTCTGCGATGAAAGTTTGCATACCATTCATGCCGAGAAAGACCCCAACCGATTTGAGTTGGTGCGGGAACACACGGTGTTGCAAGAGACAGAAGTTGTGCCTGCGATGCCAGCCCCGCCCACCGTGGTCCATCGCTATCGCCTGCGCTTCCATAAGACCGGTCTCTTCCGTTTTACCTCCCACCGGGACATGATGGTCATCATGGAATCCCTCTTCCGCCGCGCGGGCCTCGAAATGGAGTATTCTGAAGGCTTTACGCCCCGCCCGCGGATCGTCTTCGCCTCGGCGCTGAGTACCGGGACCGCGAGTTATGGGGAATATCTGGATGTCTCGACCACCAAGGTGTACGATGCCGAATTGCTGCGGGATCAACTCAACGCCCATTGCCAGCATGGTTTGTATATCGAGACCATGATGGCCCTTCCCACCCAGGCGAAAAAAATTTCCGCTCTTGTCCATGCTTTTTCGTATGGGATTCATCTCGAAGGAGCCAATAAGGAAGATCTGGAAAGCCTCGCCACGTTTTCAGCCGAACCCGATTCTCCCCTCATGCAGGAACTCGAACTATACAGTCTGCGGATCGAGAGATTCTTTGATAAATCCATTTTCCTGGTATACACATGCAAAGTAAACAGTGGTAAATTTATTAAACCAGAAGTGGTTGTCGAACGCCTTCGCCAGGATTGGAAAATCCCCTTGCAGATTCGTCAGGTGTTCCGGTTGGATATGTACACTCTCGATGAAGATCAGAATCCGATTCCTATTATCCCAACAGAAAAGACGGTCGAGTTAGAAAAATTATGCAACGTCAAATCATAGTGAATTCGGATGATTATGAAGTTCGAATCGCGGTCATCGAAAACTCGAAAATGGCGGAATACTATTTTGAACGCCATGAAGAACAGCGAATTGTTGGGAATATTTACAAGGGAATCGTAACTTCAATTATTCCAGGGATTGACGCTGCCTTTATCGATATTGGCCTGTCCCGCAACGCTTTTTTGTATGTCAACGATCTCCATCCCTTGATGGATGAGTTTGGCTACCTCAATGACGAAGAAAACGCGTTCAATAACGAAGAAGAAACCGGAACAACGGAGATGGTCTGCGCGGAACTGCCACCCGCCTCGATCCGCGATCTATTGAAAGAAGACCAGGAAATCCTGGTTCAGCTGCACAAAGAACCAATTGGAGCCAAAGGCAGCCGGGTCACAACCAATATATCTCTCCCCGGACGTTACCTCGTCTTGCTGCCCTGCACCAGCCACATCGGCATCTCCCGCCGAATCGAGGAGGAAGAAGAGCGCGACCGCCTCAAAACCCTGGTGTCGTCCATCCTGCCCCCCGACATGGGCGCCATCGTCCGCACTGCGGGCAAGGACATGGGGCTGGATGAATTTAAAAAAGATTTGCAGTACCTGGTCACGGATTGGCGCAATATCCAGGACAAGAGCGAACGCTGCAACGCTCCCGCCTTGGTCTACCAGAATCCTGGCCTGATCTTCACCCTTCTCCGGGATCTGCTTTCCGAAGGGATCGAGGAAGTCGTCATGGACGACCCCACTCTCTACTCGCATATCAACGAATTCTTAAAAGAACAAGCGCCCAATCTGGTCCATCATATTACTTTTTATGATGACGCCGCCCCCATCTTCCGGGCCTATGGGATCGAATCCGATATCTCTAGTCTGCGCAGCAAGAAAGTGTGGCTGAACTGCGGCGGGCATATCATCATCGATGAGACCGAAGCCATGACCGTCATCGATGTCAACACCGGCCGCTATGTTGGGAAGTTCAATCTGGAAGAAACCGTTTTCCGCACCAACCTGGAGGCCGCCACCGAAATCGCCCGGCAAATCCGCCTGCGGGATATCGGGGGGATCATCATCATCGATTTCATCGATATGCGTTCCCGCGAACATCAAGATGATCTCATTCTTCATCTCCAGGAGCAATTAAAGAAGGACCGATCCCGGACGCATCTCTTCCCGCTTACCGAATTGGGTTTGTTGCAAATGACCCGCAAACGAGTTCGCAAAAGCCTGAATAAGTCCATCACCCAACCCTGCCCCTATTGCCGCCGGGATGGGCATATCCTTTCCATGGATTCCATGGTCATCAAGATATACCGAACCTTTGAAGAAATCTGCAAGGAAGAAGACGCAAAAAGCGTCACTCTGCGGGTTCACCCCCGGCTGGCAGCCAAGATCAACGAAGAGAAGCCAGACCAGATGCAGATTTTGCAAAAACGCTACAACGCCATCCTGAAAGTTTTGCCCGCGAACGATCTGCATTTTGAACAAATCATCGAGGAAATTGCATGAAAGTCCCTACCGAGAAACTGGCATCCCTACTGACCGAACAGATCAATCCGCATACGCGGGATATCGATATCTTATCCTCCCGGCAAATTGCCGAACTGATGCATCAGGAAGATCAAAACGCGTTCCGGGCACTGGACAGCCAACTAGACGCCATCGCCCAAGGGGTAGACCTGATCGTCGCCGCGTTCCAGCAGGGCGGACGCTTGATTTACGTTGGGGCCGGCACCAGCGGCCGACTGGGTGTCTTGGATGCCTCCGAATGC
>JAVFAP010000262.1:0-6114 GCA_034002445.1 bacterium
AAAAATCACATTGTCGATGCCTAAAACGATTTCCAGGATGGATAAAGTGAAGAAACTAAACCAGATTTGGGGGTCGAATAAATCCATGCTGCCCTTCCTTCGCGCGATTCATTTCAACATAGTATGCTAGTATTTAATGGCTTTTTTTTCGCGAAGACAAGAAGGAGCCCTCATTATGAATTATCAAAAAACCATTACCGTATCACACGATGGGCAGAAGGCCTTTGAATTCGCGCAATCGATCTTCGTCCAAAACAATTTCTCGTTAAAAAAGATCGGCTCTGAGGAGGTGGAATTCACTGGGCCTGGGATGCACAGTACACACGAGAATCCCCTTACGGGGGTTGCCAAAGCACGAATCAAATGGCGAGGGAAAACAATCCAGTTAGAGGCCAATCTAGGGGGTGTCAAGATGATGCAGTGGTTTTTGTTTCTCTTCCCCCCCTGCTTGGGGCTCTTTTTATTCACCATCTTTTATCTGGTGCATCACAGCATTCAATCCGCGCTTCCGGCACTCTATGCTGTATCCCCGTGGATTGTGATCGGACCCTTGATGGGCCGCTGGATCAATAACCGCACCCTCAAGGCACTAGATGTTTTGTTGGAAAATACGGCGCAGCACTCAGAATGAGCCAAAAAAAGCGATCGGCAGAGAAGCAGGGATGGATGATCAGGGATGGACAATCTGAATTATGCTCAACGCTAGCCGCCTTCTGCCTGCATGGCTACAATGAGAGCAAAATCTGATTCCCATTCAGCCCAGGAAAGGCCCATCCATGTCTGATTCCATACCCAGTTCGCTGGAATTCATGATAGTCATCAGCGGGGATGAAATTTTATCGGGACGGCGTTTCGATAAACATATCCCCTTCATTACCCAAACCTTCAGTCCCTATGGCATGGCCTGCCAGAAGGCCGTCATTGTCGGCGATACCTTCAAGCCCATGGTCAAGGCCCTGCGCGAGGCGATTGCCACCGTGCCGGTGACGATTGTCACCGGCGGCCTGGGTCCCACCGTGGATGACGTTACCCGTGACGCGATCTCGGAAGCAACCAACATCCCCTTGAAGGAAGATGCCGAGGCGTTCAAAACAGTCTCCGCCATCTTCGAAAAATTCGGCCGTAAAATGACCGAAAACAACCGGCGGCAAGCCCTGGTCCCCATCCGCGGCTCATTCTTCCCCAATCCCAACGGCACCGCCCCCGGCCTGCTTTTTGATTGCGATGGGCCGGTGGTGATCGCCCTGCCGGGCCCGCCCCGCGAACTGGAACCCATGCTGCTGGATCAAGTGCTCCCCTACCTGCAATCCAAATTCAGCCTAGCCAACCATGTCAGTTCCAAATACCTCCATTTCTGCTGCCTGGGCGAATCGGCGATCGATCAGGTGGTGCGCGACCGCGTGCCGGCCGACCCGGATCTCCGCGTCTCATCCCTGGCGGGGCCTGGAATGGTGGATTTGACGTTCTACATGAACGGCGACCCCACCGAGTGCCAGAAAAAACTCCGGCACTATGCGGACTTGGTGCGGGCGGAAATCGGGGACGCGGTCTATTCCGAAGATGAAAAAATGACGCTGGAAGGCGCGGTCGCCACCTTGCTGACGCAGAAGAACTCCACCGTCGCGGTGGCGGAATCGTGCACGGGCGGTCTGCTGGCCTCCAACCTGACCTCCATCCCCGGCGCCTCGGCCTATTTCTTGGGTGGCGTAGTATCGTACAGCAACGAGGCCAAACAGAAGCATCTGGGCGTGCAGGCCGAAACCTTGGCTCAGTATGGCGCGGTCAGCCGGGAGACGGTGGAAGAGATGGCGCGTGGTGTCTGCCGGGCGTTCGGCAGCGAGTGGGGCCTGGCCATCACCGGCATCGCCGGGCCGGAGGGCGGCACACCCGAGAAACCGGTGGGGACCGTGTGGATCGCGGCCTCGCACCGTGGTGAAGCGGCCTACCCCTTCAAGGTCAGCCTGCCGGGCGAACGGGCGGTGGTGCAGCTGCGCAGCGCCATCTACGCCCTGGATCAACTCCGACGCCTGCTGATGGGGCTGCCGCTACATCAATGACATTTGTAATTTCTAAAAAATCAGAATATCTCTGGTGATTGGATGAATTTATTCCACGCGTTTCAAGAAACCGCCTCCCGCTTTGCCGGCCAGACAGCCATCCAATGGGAGGCGGAAACCTACACCTATGCCCAAACCGAAACTGCGGCGCTCCAGATCGCATCCGCCTTGTCGCGGCAGGCGGGGGATGCGCAAAATATCGCCTTCCTCATGCCCAATACCCCCTGCTCGGTCTTTGCCCTCTTGGGCATCCTGGCGGCGGGCAAGACGGCGGTGCCCTTTAACCCTAATCTGACCGAGACCGAACTGGCGGCCCTGCTGGCGCATTCCGATTCCCCCCTGCTGCTCTATGACCCCGCATGGGAAGAAAAAGCACGACTCGTCGTTGCTCGCACAGGCCAGCCGGTGCATGGGGTGAATATCCGGTCTTTTACCAAGGCAGGCGAGGGCGAGGGGCTCGCCTCGATGGACCCAGCGGAGCGGGCGCTCATCCTATACACCTCCGGCACCACCGGTGACCCCAAGGGGGTGATGCTTTCCCATCGCAGCGTGTACAGCAACTACACCGCCTTCGCCGAGCGGGTGGGGCTCGCATCCGAACAAACCCTGCTGGCCATACTGCCTATTTTCCATTCCTTCGGCATCACCACCATCCTGTTTGGCGGCCTGCTCACGGGGGCGCGGGTGATTTTGTCTACTACGTTTGCACCGGCCAAAGCGGTAGAGTGGGTGGTAAACGAACCAGCGGTGGTTGTGGCGGGAGTGCCGCCCATGCTGTACATGCTGGCGCAGTTCGCGCCGACGGGCGCGGCAGCCCGGCACCACCTGGTGAATGGGATATCCGGCGGCGGCCCCTTGCCCCTGGAGTTTCACACAGCGTTCCAGGCTGCCTACAACCATCCCCTCATCGAAGGCTATGGCCTCACCGAAACCTCACCGGTGGTGGCGCAGAACAACAACGCCACCAACAAACCGGGGACCATCGGACGCCCTTTGGCGGGAGTGGAGACCGAGGTCCGCGCCCCCGATGGCGCGCCCCAGCCGGCGGGCACGGTGGGCGAACTGTGGGTGCGGGGCCCGTTGCTGATGCAAGGGTACTACAAAAACCCCGTTTCAACCCAGGCCGCCATGGATTCGGCGGGATGGTTCCGGACAGGGGATTTGGCCACGTTCGATGCCGAAGGGTATATCCAGATCGTGGGGCGGTGCAAGGATCTGATTGTATCCAGTGGCGAAAACATCTATCCCCGCGAAATCGAAGAACGCCTGCTGCACCATCCCGCCGTGGCCGAAGCGGCAGTAGTGGGAAAACCCGACCGGTTGCGGGCGGAAATCCCCCACGCCTTCATCGTCCTTCGGCCAGGCTGTTCTGCCACCGCCGGTCAATTGCGCCAGTATTGTGGCGAAACCCTGGCGGCCTTCAAAATTCCAGATGGATTCACCTTCATCGACGCCATGCCCAAAACCGCCACCCACAAGATCAAAAAAGAAATTCTGAAAGCCACTTTCCGCCGATAACGGAAGTCGCGTACCCGCAATGGGATGGCGACATGAACCAATCTCACTCCAAACTCTGGTGGCCCACACTCGCGGGACGCTTGGTTTGACTTGCGGATGCGACCTGATTCCGGCGGGCTTTTGTATCGTCGGGAATCATAGAGATACGGCTGCGTTTAACAGAAGTCTGGTGTCATCCCTTGAGCCACGGCTTTGTCCGGTAAGACAGAAATTCTGTTGGGAATCGGCGGGGCTCGATCCCCCGCTTTGGTTCATCCGGTAAGTGAGTACGAACATTGATGTAGTGACATGATTTTGAGTTTAAATAATTTGCGATCGCGATAGCCATCGACTTGTCGTTTGATGGTTTTAATGGATCTTCCTGAACTATAAAGCCCGTATGCCGTCCTCTGTGAGAGGCCGGGTTCCATTCAGGATTTCGAGTGAAATCGTATGGGCGGTTTCTTGGTTTTTGTTCATACGAGCAAAAACTTCGAAATAACCCCAAAGGTAACACTTCAACAAAAATTTTTCCAAATTTTTTTGAGGTGGCTAAAACATTATTCTTTATCAAAGCGATCAACCATAAGGATAATAGTTTTTTTTATACTAACACAAGAAGAATTTTTTTGTCAAGTTTTTTTATCATTTTCAATATTTTTTCCGCTTGACTGTCCGGCGATCACTCATACAAAATCAATATACACAATATACATGGCATCACCCCCGTGCGCACACAATATCTTGTGCACACCCATCATCCAGCCTTCCACCCAGATTCCATTCCTCAGACAGAAATTCATTGGTGCATGCCGACCAGGTGGGCTGCAGGTGTTGTTCTACAGGGCGAGCGGCTCAAAGGGGGTCATATGTCCGCGCTTTATCACAGAACGGATTTTCAAGGAGGTTCACGTCGATCCGCCATCGGTTCCCTTTTTCAGGGCTTTTACCAAGGCAAAGCGGCCCCGGCCAAATTCCTTGGTCAGGATTTCGATGGTGCGTTTTTTGGTCCTCACCTCGCGAATCACTTGTTGGTACCGTTTCGCCAGGTTTTGAAGATCGGGTTCGGCCCACGGCTGGCCTTGGTTAAACAGATCGCCCTGGACGGGCGGACGCAGTTTATTCAACAACTCACCCCGCTGGGTTTTCTTGTAGTGCTCAAGGCCATGCTGGAAAGCGGGGGGGCTGATCTCAAATCCGCACGCCTGGCGGTTGAGTCCCTTGGCCACAATCGCGGTGGAGAAGCCACCCAAAAACAGATCACAGACCAGGTCGCCCTCGCGGCTGCTGTATTGCAGAATCTTTGTCAGGAGGGCGTGAGGCAGTTCGTTCTTGTTTTTTACCTTGCCCGGTTTATATTCACGGTTGATGATCCAAACATCCTCGCGATCCAGGTAGTTCAGCGAGCCGTTGCCCTCCGTCCGCTCGTTCGCCCCGTAGCGGCAAAAGGTGTGGAACGTGTGTTTCTTCCCCGGTTTGACATAGTACAGGATATGGTAGTGAGACGAGACAAACTTGGTCTTGGTATACACCCCAAAGTTGTATTTCCAGATCAGGTGGTTCATTTCCACTAGCGGGGTGGCGCAGAGGGCGTTAAGAATATCCACCAAGTTGGTGTAGCCCGAGACGATGTACAACGAGCCGCCCGGTCGCAGCACCCGCGCGGCTTCGCCGATCCAATCCCGGCTGAACGTAGCGTAATCCTCGGCTGGCACCTCGCGATAGCCTTCCAGGACGAAGGCTTCCTTGCGGTTATAATGTTTGTGGAGGGACTCCCCACCGATGCCGTAAGGGGGGTCGGTCACGATCAGATCGACGGTGTTGGAGGGAATCCGGTTGCGGCAGCCCGCAATGCAATCTTCATTGAAAAACTGGTCGACCAGGGCAGTCATCATATATTCCTGCATCGTTGTGTGATGCTTACGAGTGAATCCTCCCCTCGGGCAAAGTCAAGCCGCGCGGGGCAAGAAACACAAACAGGGGGGCAAGCAGGCTTGCCCCCCATTTGGGGTTTCGTAACATAAAGGCCGGATTAACGCTTGGAGAACTGGAAGCGTTTGCGGGCGCCAGGGCGGCCGTATTTTTTACGTTCCACCATGCGGGGGTCGCGGGTAAGAAAACCGGCTTTTTTGAGGGCGGGACGATACTTGGAATCGTACGCCGAAAGCGCGCGGGCGATGCCATGACGCAAGGCACCCGCCTGGCCGCTGAGACCGCCACCACAAATGTTCGCGTAGATATCGAACTTACCCACGGTGTCGGTGACACCAAAGGGCTGGTTGACCACCATTTCCAACGTTTTGCGCATCAAATAATCACTGACCGTGCGGCCATTGATTTTGATCTCGCCCGAGCCGTTTTTGAGGTAGACGCGGGCTACCGCGTTTTTGCGGCGACCTGTACCATAAGAGATATATCTGCTAGCCATGATTTGGAACCATTCCTCCTAGTTTACTTGACCTCAAACGGCACGGGCTTGCATGACGCGTGAGGATGAGCAGATCCTTTATAAATTCGCTATTTCTTGATCATCTTCCGGCCAAGGCGGCTTTTCGGCAGC
>JAVFAP010000263.1:0-6111 GCA_034002445.1 bacterium
TCATGGGTAGTATGAAGAATGATCCATGTTTTTTTTTGTGGTTTGATTATACAATAAGGAATGTTATTTGTCATGAATCCAACGTGAGGTGAGTTTATATATGAGATTTCCCAGATGCAGTGGTATCCTTCTCCATCCCACATCCTTTCCCAGCCGGTACGGTATTGGAGAAATTGGTTCGGAAGCATACCGGTTTCTTGATTTCCTGGCGCATAGTGGGCAAAGTTTGTGGCAGGTGTTGCCTTTAGGCCCGACCGGGTATGGGGATTCGCCCTACCAGTGTTTTTCTGCGTTCGCGGGAAATCCGCTGTTATTGAGTTTGGAGGATCTTGTCAAAGAAAAACTGCTGCAAGCCGAGGATATTCAAGATCCTCCCGCGTTTCCGGAGGACAAGATTGATTATGGCTGGGTGATCCCTTACAAGTTTGACCTGTTGACCAAGGCCTACCACACCTATGCGTCCACTTCCAATCATCCCTTCATCGAACAGTATATCCGCTTTTGCGAATGGAATTGGTGGTGGGTGAACGATTATGGACTCTTCATGGCGGTGAAGAATGCGCATCAGGGCGCGCCCTGGCCCCAATGGGATGAGGGAATCGCGCGACGCGAGCCGGACGCCATCCGTGATTGGACAGACCGCCTGCGGGACGAGGTGGAAGCGTTTAAGTTCTGGCAATTCCTCTTTTACCGCCAATGGAATAAAGTCAAGGATTATGCCCACCAGAAGGGGATCCAAATCATTGGGGATATCCCCATTTATGTCGCTCATGACAGCGCGGATGTCTGGGCCAACCAACATTTGTTCCATCTTGATGAACAAGGCAATCCCACTGTGGTGGCTGGGGTGCCACCGGACTATTTCAGCGAAACCGGGCAGCTCTGGGGCAACCCCATCTACCGCTGGGACCGGATGGCGGAAGGGCAGTATCAATGGTGGATCGAGCGTTTCAAGGCGGTCTTGAACCAAGTGGATATTGTACGTTTGGATCATTTCCGGGGCTTCGAAGCGTTTTGGCAAGT
Source organism: bacterium (assembly GCA_034002445.1). GTDB lineage: Bacteria > Hinthialibacterota > Hinthialibacteria > Hinthialibacterales > Hinthialibacteraceae > JAVFAP01. Next base: position 1,024 of record JAVFAP010000263.1, read on the forward strand.
TCCGGGAACAGAAAAGACCGCGATTCATGGCGAATGGGTGAAGGGCCCCAACGCGGCGTTGTTTGAAGCTTTGGAATCCGCTCTTGGCGAACTCCCGATCATTGCGGAGAATCTCGGGGTGATTACCGAAGAGGTCGAAGCGCTTCGCAATCGTTTTGCGTTTCCCGGAATGCGGATTCTGCAATTCGCGTTTTGCTCGACACCGCTGAGCGTGGATCTGCCCCATAATTACGAAGCCAATACCGTAGCCTATTCGGGCACCCATGACAATGACACGACAGTGGGGTGGTGGCAGAGCACGGGGACAGAAGACAGCACTCGCGCGGCGGAAGAGGTGCAAAAAGAAAAAGCCTATGCCAAAGCCTATCTCCATAGTGATGGGCGGGAAATCCACTGGGATTTCATCCGCGCCCTCATGGCGAGCGTGGCGGATATGGTGGTTTTCCCGATGCAAGATTTATTGGGGTTGGGGGCTGCGGCGCGAATGAATTTCCCCGGCAGGCCCAGCGGGAATTGGCAATGGCGCTGTCCGGCGGATTATTTAAAGCCCGAGATTAAAGACCGCATGTTGGCGCTGGCGGAGATTTATGGCCGCCTTGCTGAAGATCGAGAACCATAAGCACGGAACCTTACTGAATGATGCGCGGGCGGCCCGGATACCAGGCCGCCCGTATTGCTTTATGGATGTACCCATCGCATTGGCTTGCGCAGACCCGCCTTGCGCAAAATTTGCGCAAGGCGGGTGGGCTGTTTGAGAAATATCTGCGCAAGTTGCCGCCTCAATTGAATAAAAACCCCTCTTTTGGCTTGGCATGGTTTCTGCTCTTAAGGATCAGCAGTCAATCTTACGTTTTCCTTAGGAGGAAGATTATGAAAAGTCTGAAGAAACTCGTTTTTGCATCCTTGGTTTTTGCTTCCGTGGCAATGGTGGTCGCGACAGTGCAGGCTCAGCCGCAACAAGGCCCTGGCGGGCGTGGGAACTTCGATCCGGCTCAATTCCGGGAACGGATGATGGAAGGCTATAAAGACATGCTGGGCGCCAGCGATGACGAATGGACGATCATCAAACCTCTGATCAGCGATGTCATGGATAAACAGATGGCCACTCGTTCCCGCGGCATGGGTGCTGGCATGATGTTCCGCCGTGGTGGGGATCGGCCTCAGGGTCCGGATCAGCAAGGTGCGGCCGCCCGTCAAGATCGCCGGGGCCAAGACCGGCAGGGACAGGATCGACAAGGCCAAGACCGGCAGGGACGGCCTGGATTTGGTGGACCAACCCCCAGCCCTGAAGAAGATGCCTTGCAGCAGGTCCTCGATCAGAACGATGCCAAAGCGGAAGATATCGCCACCAAATTGAAGGCTCTGCGGGATGCGCGCAAAAAAGCGGATGCGGATCTGGAAGCGGCGCAAGCCAAATTGCAGGCCGTTCTAACTGTCCGCCAAGAAGCCCAGTTGGTCATGATGGGAATGTTGAAATAAGGGATTGCATCGCTAAGGAACGCATCATGAATGACTTGCTGAACCAAATGGTCGAAAATAAGCAACTCTCGGACGTGGATGCCCGTGTTCTGCAAGCGCGGATCGACCAGGCGCCTTCAGTGGGCATTCAGACAGAAGATGAGGTTTTAGCGTGGCTGGCGGCGGAATACGGTCTGTCTCATACCACCTTGGACGAGACTGTTCCGGACCGCCAGCTTCTTTCCCTCTTCCCCGCACGAATTTTACTAAAAGAAGAGTTGTTGCCCCTGCGGAAGAATCAGGACCGTGTGGAGGTGGCTACCTGCCGCTTGTTTGCAACCCAGGGGATCGATACACTCAAGACGCTTACGGGGCTCCGCATTGTCCCCGTCTTGGCGCCGCAAGAAGCCATTCAGCGAGAACTGAAAAAGCACTTGGGGGTTGGAGCTGATACCATCAACTCCTTGGAAGAAGATTCGTTCTTCCAGGTGGTCGATGATAAGTCGGAAGAAGAAACCGATCTGGACCATGCGGCGGAAGACGCGTCCATCATCCGTTTTGTCAACCAGGTGCTGGGCGACGCGATCGAACTGCGGGCGACGGATATCCACATGGAACCGTTTGAGGATGAACTGCGTATCCGCTACCGTATCGACGGCGTCTTGCAGGATGTGCCCGTCCCCAACCAGATCAAGCGTTTTCAGCCTGCGATTGTCTCCCGGGTCAAGATTCTCAGCCATCTCAATATTGCTGAAAAGCGCTTGCCTCAGGATGGCCGGATCAAGTTGCGGATCAAAAACAGTGAGGTGGATGTCCGTGTTTCGATCATCCCCATGCTGCACGGTGAAGCGGTGGTGATGCGTCTGCTGCGGCAGAACAACTCCCTCTTGGGGTTGGAAGAATTGAAGATGGCTGAACGCGAAAGCCATCTCTTCCGCCGGGTGCTGGGGATTCCTCATGGGATCGTCCTGGTTACTGGGCCAACCGGGAGCGGGAAAACCACCACGCTATACACGGCCTTGAGTGAGATCAACGATTCGGAACGCAAGATCATCACCATCGAAGACCCAATCGAATACCAACTCAAAGGGATCAATCAGATCCAAGTCTCGGAGAAAACTGGCCTGACCTTTGCCCGGGGCTTGCGCTCCATCTTGCGTCACGACCCGGATGTCATCCTGATCGGGGAAATCCGCGATCATGAAACCGCCCAGATTGCGGTTCAGGCCTCTCTGACGGGGCACTTGGTCTTTTCTACCTTGCATACCAACGACGCTCCAGGAGCGCTGACTCGTCTGGTGGATATGGGGATCGAGCCGTACCTGGTTGCCTCTTCGCTGGAAGCTGTGTTGGCGCAGCGTCTGGTGCGCGTGCTGTGCCCAGAATGCAAGGTGATCGATGATTCACCCAAGGCGGACGCGTTGAAACGGCGGCTGGAGATCCCCTCGGATTGCCGGATATACAAAGCCATGGGCTGCCGGGCCTGCCGGCAAACGGGCTTTCATGGCCGACGCGGCGTTTTTGAAATGATGGATATGAATAATGAAATTCGGGAAATGATTTTAAAAGATTGTTCTTCCGGGGAAATTCGCGATGCGGCCCGCAAACACGGCATGCGGGTGCTTTCGGAAGATGGCTGGCGATTGGTGACCGAAGGGGTGACGACCATCGACGAAGTCTTGCGGGTGACCAAGACCGAATACACGGATTGAAAGCGATCGAGGCGGAACGATGTCGATATACAGTTACCGGGTACTCCAACCAGATGGAGCGTTTGCCGAGGGCCGACTCGAGGCACCAGGCCGCCAGGACGCGATGCGTCAATTGGAAGCCAAGGGCTTCCGGCCCATCCGCTTGGTTGAAGAAACAAGCGTCAAAAAGACCGAGGAATCCCGGATGCCCTTTTCCTGGCATTCCAAGAAAATCTCACTGAAAGAATTAGAAAACTTTACCCGGCTTCTCTCCAGTTTGCTTACGGCCGGGATTCCGCTCAGTCGCGCGCTGGTCATTTTATATAAGGAAGCTTCCACTCCCGCCGCTCAGGAAGGGTGGAAAAAATTGCACGACCTGGTGGTCGATGGGATGTCGCTGGCGGACGCGATGGACCAGTTTCCCCAAACCTTCCCCACCGTCTATACCGCGATGGTGCAGGCGGGCGAAACGGGCGGATTTTTGGATTTGGTCTTGAGCCAGATCGCCAATTTTCAAAACCGGGAAAAAGATTTACGGGCCAAGGTGATGGCGGCGTTGATCTATCCCGCCGTGCTTCTCTTTTTAGCGGCGGCGGTGCTGATTTTCTTGCTGGTTTTTTTTATCCCGCGCTTCCAATCCATTTTTGAGGGCTTTGGCGCGGCGTTACCCCTGATTACGCAGGTGATTGTAAAAGCCAGTGAGGTGGTCCGGTTTTACGGTCCCTTCCTGGCCATCGGCCTTGTGCTGGCGGGGTATTTTATCCGCAACTGGCTGCGGACCCCGCAGGGACGGCGGCTATGGGAAACCTGGATGTTGCGCATCCCCGCCATCGGCAGCCTCACGGCACGATTCGCCATGGCGCGCTTCTGCCGCATGCTGGGGACGCTCCTCGAGGCGGGAGTTCCGCTGATCCATGCCCTCAATGTGGCGCGGAAATCGATCCCCAACCAGATTCTGTTTGACGCCGTGTCCGAGTCGATCGAGCGGGTGAAAAAGGGGGATCAGCTGGCGCGCAGCTTATCCGATTGCCGCGTTTTGTTCTCGGGTTCGGTGCTGGAGATGATCTCGGTAGCGGAAGAGACGGGCCGCTTGGATCAAGAACTGATCCGGCTGGCGAATGTGACGGAAGACGATTTGGACCGGCATTTAAAAACCGCGGTGGCCTTGGCGGAACCTTTGATGCTGTTTGTCATCGCCGGGTTTATTGGCACGATATTCATAGGGATGGTGTTCCCCATCTTTTCGATACAAGACTATATCAAATGAGCATGGAGGATTCGATCATGAAAAATACGCGAGAGAATATGCTGATCCAGGTAAGCGAAAAAGGATTTACTTTGGTTGAACTATTGTTGGTTCTCGTGATTCTGGCAACCTTGGCGGCGATTGTGGTACCCAAATTTGCCGGCCGGTCAGAGCAGGCCAAAGTGACAGCGGCACAAACCCAGATTTCCAATTTCTCAGTGGCTTTGGATGCTTTCGAAGTGGATAACGGCTTTTATCCCAAGGGCAGGGACGGCCTTGGGGATCTGGTGGATGAACCCAACGACGCCAAGTCCTGGCATGGCCCTTATTTAAAAGAGATTCCTCTCGATCCCTGGGGCAATGAATATGTGTATGAGAATCCAGGCAAGCACAATCAAAATGGCTATGATCTCCTTTCCATGGGCCCCGATGGCCGGACCGGCGGCGACGATGATATTACCAACTGGAGCACCTCCAAGCGCTAAGTGGATCAAACCCAATGCGTTTACCTTTATCGAATTGATCATCGTCATGGCTATGCTGTCCGCGTTGTTGGCGATTTCTGCGCCGATGATGTCCCGCTTCTTTCGGGGGCAATCCATCCGGGATGAAGCGCGGAAAGTGGTGGCTCTGACCGAATACGCCCGCAGCCAGGCGGTCACACTCTCCATTCCGATCAAGATTTGGATCAAT
>JAVFAP010000264.1:0-6093 GCA_034002445.1 bacterium
TGGTATTTTCGATCCCTTCCAGCATATAGATGATGCCGTAATTCGTCATCCCCTTGATATCCAATTCGATCTTGGTGAGATCCGGATAATCGGCGGGATTCTTGTACTGAAAATCCATCGGTTCCGCAGCTTGCTCGGTTCCCTGGTTTTCAAGAGCCCAAGCGTACACAATCACCGCACAGAGCGCCACAGTGACAAGTAGACCTCGTTGCAGTTTCATTTTCCTGCCTCCATGAAAATAATGATTTTCCCCATACAACCAACGTTACGCTACAACACACCCCCCATCCATGATAGAGAAGGAGGGATAAAAAGGTTGTCTCTAATTGTATCGTTATTTGGGGCTGGCTGTCTAAGACAATGAGGGGAAAGATGCGGAAAAGCAAAAGGCCCTCTCGAGCCTTTTCATCAATTCATGTTGCCACGTTCCGGCCCCCTTGGGGCCGCTCAAGGATTCTTGGGAGGTAAAACAGGTAATCCGCTGGGATCTTTGAAATGAGAATAAATCAAATCTTCCGGGCCCCTGGTTGGGTCATGCAGAATTTTTTCAAAAGCCTGGGGGTCAAAGAACGATTCAGACTGTTGATCCAAGTAAGAAAAAACCACCTCCACTGATTGCCGGGTGGCATGGTTCCATTTCCGCAGCAACACCGGCAGCAGACTTTCCTGCAAGGTCCAGATGCGGAGCCACTCCGCGTGTTCCGCATTTTCTAAAATAAAGATCTTCAAATCCCCCGACACATCATCGATGTAATTCGGCTCCAGTTGCAAGTGTGAAATCTCACCGGCCAGGGACTGAATCACCTTTTCCAGCGAAAAGGTATCCGCCGACTGCAAGAGATCAATGATATAGGCCGCATCATCCAGGGGGACTCTTTTTTCCCGATAGATGACATCATAGGCTGCCAGAATACCCCGCGGATCCGCGAAAACCACTTGGTTTTCATACCGCAGACGCACCTTGCCTCCCTTCCCCATCCACAGATCGAATTGCTCGGTCTGGGCCAGAGGGTGGTCCTTCACATACACCGTGGCTTGAAAAAAGGACAAGGACCGAAACTGCCACACCACCTTCGCCCAGGTGGGCTGGCTCTGACCCATCATCACCATGACAAAGATGGTGATACAAACCACGCCCAAGGCCGAGGTCCATGCCAAACGGACCGGCTGCCACCAGGCCCGCCAGGCCGGAATCATTTCCCGCCGCGCTGGCGCGCAGAAATGAGGATGATTCGGTAAACTCCGGCGAAATTGGGCCAGGGATTGCTCTAACCGTTCTTCCAGTTTGGAATCCATCGGTTCCTTCATCAGGGGATCCAACCTTTTCCGCACCCAAACCTCGGGGGTCTCTGTTGTCTTCTCCATGGTCATCCAGCCTCCTCCGACGAAACATTCATCTCTTGCAACACAAGCCGTAGTTTGGCCAGCCCCTTGGAGTAGTGGGACCGGGCGGTCGCTTCGGTACATTGAAGCGCCGCCCCAATCCCCACAAACGATTCTTCATTAAAAAGGCGAAGCAACACGGCCTGGGCTTGCTGCACCGGCAAGGACGCAATTGCCTTTTGGACCAATCCAAGTACTTCATTGGATTGGGTTTGGCTTTCTACACTGGGGGAAACTGCCCGTTCCGCGAGCGGGGCATGCTCCATCGCCCGCGCCCGCTCTCGTTCTTTTTTGCGCAAAAAATCATAAGCAGAGGTGGTGCAGATATTGAGAATATAAGCTTGGGGATTGGGGTGAAGCGCAATCCGGTCCAGATAGGTCCAAACCTTGTACAACGCCTCTTGAAATACATCGGCGGTCTGGTCCGGATCATGGACAATCCGGTAAATCACAGCCATCATCTGCTTCTGAATGGGCTCGATTATGGTTTGATAAAACTGATCCGCATTGTCCAGGCGCATCCCCCGCTCCTCATCTCCATCTTCATCCGCGCTCTCACCCCACCGGATCGATTCGGCCGAGCGGATTATTCTCCGTGGATCATGAAACATCCCACCGGTTTGCACTTTTTCAAAGCCGCTTTGAGACCGCTAGGCATATAGTCTTCATAGATTTCCTGGGCGGTAGGATCATCCAAATAGAGCCCGGCTTCGATCGATCCCTTGGCTTCATACGGTTTCACGAACACTTCCCCATAGACCAGTTCGGTATTGAGCACCCGGGCTTGAAGCACAAAAAGCATGGGCTCGCTGCTTTCCTTATCCACCAGCACCATGACAATCTGGCGCGCCCCATCCACTTCCTGCCCATAGTACAACCGGACAAGAGGCACTTCGCCCTCATCATTGGCAAATGTCCCGGAGACTTCGCCTTGGGTATCGACCTTGATCGTGGCTTTGAAATCCAAGGTTTTTAAGCCATCCTGATCCAGAAACTTGGCCGTGCCATCGCCTGTCCATTTCAGTGGCAGCTCCACATCTTGGGCGAACCCCATCAGCGAAACACTCATCATCAATACCCATGCGCTGCCCAGTACCCATACAGATCGTTTCATCGTGTCAACTCCTTCACAAAGTGGTTTGGTCTTGTACCCATAATAACGAAAAAAGCCAGGGATTGTGTAAATCGAATTCGATATTTCATTGTAATAAAAATGGCGCCTCTCTTTCGAGAAAAAGCGCCATGGTAATTCTGCTGACGGGTTGGATCACCGTTTGCGGATCACACCTTTTAAGCGGGTATTGATGGGATTGCGGCCACTACTGCAATTAATGAAATAGGTGTAGGAGAAGCGGCAATCCACCAGCAGGTCGCCGATGCAGCCTTGCACGCCTTGCGGAATGGGCCGCCCCGCTTCCGACGGCGCTCCACCACCACCACCGCCCTCGACTTCAACCATGACACCCTGCTTGTATTTCACTTCCATCTTCAAACCGGTCTTGGCACCTCCTGCGGATTGCATCCCGCCAGCGCGGGCAAAAGCCGAGACATAGGCGGTGGGCATGGTCAAGCAAATTTTCTCACCGTCCATTTCCCACTCCACTCCGGTGTTGACGGGGATATTGCCCGCGATACTAGAAAAAACCACTTGATAATTCAGTTTGGCCTGGACCACGGTATCCCCAATCCTCCCCCGCAAGGATGTATTGACCGGAAACCCGCCGGAGGGATCCTTGATCATGGTGTAGCCCAATTGCAAATCAACCGGAAGCCCCGCCAGTTCGCCGGTTACGCGATGATTGATCGGAAGACTGCCGGTCATGCTGCTGAATAATACCTGATACCCAATATTGAGATCGACAGGGAGTTTCCCCTGTTCCTCGACCTGTTTCTGAATCACCGCAAGGGCCGATTCGCCCATTCTATTACCTCCAAAACCGGATAGAACCTACTATTCAATTTCACCTCAGAGCACGGCAATAGTCAATTGGAACAGAGATAAGCCAAGGGATTTTCTCACGACGCCCCGGAAACTCCCGCCCATTTACCCCGAATGCCGAAGTCCAAGCGATTGCCTTGACGAAGTTCGCGGATGAAGCGATGATCTCCAACGGATCAATCACCTTATTATGGAAAAGGAAACCCACCATTGAACATTTTGATTACTGGTTCGAGCGGTCAAATTGGAACCAATCTGGGCCTTCGCTTGATTTCGGAGGGGCACTTTGTACTAGGGATCGATAAGCGGTCCAACACCTGGACCGATCAAATTCCCCTGCGGCAGGTTGATCTGACCACCGATTGTGTGGGCCGGATGCTCGAACTGATCCGCGGATTCGAGATCGAGCTCATCGTCCACCTCGCCGCCTATGCCAAGGTATATGAACTGGTCCGGGAACCATCTCGGGCGCTGGAAAACGTGGATATGACCTTCAAGGCCGCCGAGAGCGCCCGCCTGGCGCAAATCCCCATCATCTTCGGCAGTTCCCGGGAAGTGTATGGCGATATCCGTCAGCATATGACGGATGAATCCTGCGCCGATTTCGTCGTGGCCGAAAGTCCCTATTCCGCCAGTAAGATTGCCGGAGAAGCGTTTATCTATTCGTATTCCCAATGTTACACCCTGCCCTATATCGTCTTTCGGTTCAGCAATGTGTACGGCCGCTATGACAACGACCTGGAACGCATGGAACGGGTCACACCTCTCTTTATCAAACGCATCTCCCAAGAACAACCAATTACCATCTATGGCCGCGAAAAGGTGCTGGATTTCACCTATGTCGATGACTGCGTCAACGGGATTTGCCTGGGGATTGAAAAACTGCTCTCTGGCCAAGTGAAAAACCAGACCATCAACCTGGCCTGCGGCGAAGGCAATACCTTGGAAAACCTGGCGTTGTACATAGGCAAGACGGTGGGCGTGGAACCTCAAATTACGTTCAAACCTGTCCAGTCCGGGGAAATCACCCGCTACATCGCTGATATTACCAAAGCCCGGGAATTGTTGGGATACACCCCCCAAACCAATCTGGAAAAAGGCATCCCCAAAGCCGTCGCCTGGTCCCGCGAATTTGCCGAACAAAAACAGGAGTAAATGACGTTTTGTACCCTTCTCCTTGCAAAAAACACACCCCACCCGGTGTGTTTTTTGCTTTTAAGCCACATCGCGGTACAATACCCAGCAACGAAATCCCATTCTCCACACACCGGAACCGAGGTTCGTATGCCTGCAACCGTCGCCATCCGCCATTGCCCCTCGTATGATGTCGCCATTATCCGGCGCGAATTGGAAACCGCCTTGGATGCGTTGGGAGGCTGGCAAACCGTCCTGCACCGCGGCGACCGGGTGCTCCTCAAACCCAACCTGCTCTTCGCCCGCCCCCCGGAACAGGCGGTCACCACCCACCCCGCCGTGGTGGAAGCGGTTGGGCAAGTGGCCCGCGACTGTGGAACCTCGCTGTTTTTGAGTGACAATCCACCGTACCCCAATGTCTTTCGTAACGCCCGCAAGGCCGGATTGGCAGAGGTGGCCCAGCGTGTCGGCATCGAGATAATCGAACTACGTCACCCTACCCACACCCCCCGCCGGGAACCGGTCCATACCCGCGAGATTTCAACACCCCCCATCGCGAAGACCATTCTGGATTTCGATGTCATCCTCAATCTCCCCAAAGTCAAAGCCCATCAGCAAATGGCCCTGACTGGCGGGGTGAAAAATCTGTTTGGTTGTGTCGTGGGCCGCAGAAAGGCGTACTGGCATTTTAAACTGCGCCCCAGCCGTGAGGCCTTTGCCGCCATGCTGCTGGGTCTTTATGAACGGATCGCTCCGGAACTCACCATCGCCGACGGCATCGTGGCAATGCAAGGCCAGGGTCCCGGCAGCGGAACCCCCTTCCCCCTCCATTGCGTGCTGGTCAGCCCCGATGCACTGGCCATGGACTGCATCCTCACCGAGATCCTGCGCCTACCCCATTCCATGCAATTTCTCACCCAGACCGCCAAAAACTTGGGCTTTCCAAACGCAGACCTGGAAGCATGCCAGTGCGCCGGGCTTACCGTATCCGAGGCCACCGCTCCCGCCTTCACCCTGCCGACACTGACCCCGATCGGCTTTTCATTACGCCATATCATCAAGGGGATATTCAAAAATTTTCTGCAATCCGCAAAAACAGAGGCCCACTGATTTTCCTGGGATAAAATAATACAAATCTTCCGCGAATCTATGCATTTTTTAAAAAAAAGGGCAGAATATCCGCTGGGATATTTTCTTAGGCCCGGTTTTGGCTTATACTTACCATACACCAATTCTGTATTTGAGAATTCCAGAGGGAAGAATGAGTGACGGGACAATACTCATCGTCGATGATGAACGGATGATCCGTGATTTACTGGTGGATATGCTGGCGGAATCGGGGCAGTATCGCATTCTGACCGCGATCAATGGCAAAGAAGCCCTGGCCCTCTGTAAAACCGAGGAAATTCACCTCATCTTTACCGATCTGCGCATGCCGGTCATGGGGGGGATGGAATTCCTGGCGGAACTACGAACCCAGGATATCAACATACCCGTCGTCATTCTCACGGGCTATGGCCGGCGGGAAGATGTCATCGAAGCGCTGCGGTTGGGTGCCTCGAACTTCTTGATGAGACCCCAGGAAGTGGAGATGGTGCATACCATCGCCAAAAAAATCCTGCGCATGCGGCACAAAG